>VSDC01000474.1:0-2157 GCA_047459275.1 Gemmatimonadota bacterium | reverse complement strand
AGGATCCCCATCCCCACCAGGTTCGAGCGGTGGATCCGCTCGTAGCTCTCGGCGATGACGACGCGGACGCCGAGCAGCCGCGGCCCTTTCGCCGCCCAGTCGCGGCTGGAGCCGGAGCCGTACTCCTTCCCCGCGATCACCACGAGCGGCACGCCCTCCTCCTGATACTTCATCGCCGCATCGTAGATCGTCATCACCTCGCCCGAGGGCAGGTGCGTCGTCCAGCCACCTTCGGTGCCGGGAGCGAGACGGTTCCTGAGCCGGATGTTGGCGAAGGTGCCGCGCATCATGACCTCGTGGTTGCCACGGCGGCTGCCGTAGGAGTTGAAGTCCTTGGGCTCGACGCCGTGCTCGATCAGGTAGCGCCCGGCCGGGCTGTCCTTCTTGATCGAGCCTGCGGGCGAGATGTGGTCCGTCGTGATGCTGTCGCCCAGCAGCGCGAGCACCCGTGCGCCGCGGATGTCCTCCACCTCGCCCGGGACCAGGGGCATGTCCTCGAAGTACGGCGGGTGCTTCACGTACGTCGAAGCCGGGTCCCACGCGTACTCGTCGCCTTCCGGCACCGGGAGCGAGCGCCAGCGCTCGTCGCCATCGAAGACCGTCGCGTACTCCTTTTCGAACATCTCCTGGCGCACCGAGCGGCGGATCGTCTCCTGGATCTCGTGCTGGGTGGGCCAGATGTCGCGGAGGAAGACGGAGCGGCCCTCCTGGTCCGTGCCGATCGGCTCGTTGTAGGGGTCCCAGTCCATGCGCCCCGCGAGCGCGTACGCCACGACCAGCGGGGGCGAGGCGAGGAAGTTGGCGCGGACGTCGGGGCTGATCCGCCCCTCGAAGTTGCGGTTGCCGGAGAGGACGGCGCAGGCGACGAGGTCGCCCTCGGCGATCGCCTTCGAGACCGCCTCCGGGAGCGGGCCGCTGTTCCCGATGCACGTCGTGCACCCGTAGCCGACCACGGCGAAGCCGAGCTGCTCCAGGTACGGCATGAGCCCGGCGTCCTCCAGGTATCGGGTCACGACCTTCGACCCGGGCGCGAGCGACGTCTTGACCCACGGCTTCGAGGCGAGCCCGCGCTCGACCGCCTTCTTCGCGATCAGCCCGGCGGCCACCATCACCGACGGGTTCGAGGTGTTCGTGCAGCTCGTGATCGCGGCGATGACGACGGAACCGTCGCGGATCTCGACCTCCTGCCCGTTGACCACGCACTTCACGCCCGGCCGCGCCGAAGCCGCCACCGCAACGCCGCCATCCGCAGCCGTCGCCGGACCGCTCTTGGCGCCGGCCGCCGCACCGCCGGCAACCATCTGCTCGAGCGCCTCGGAGAACGCCACCTTGGCCCGCGAGAGCGGGATCCGGTCCTGCGGCCGTCGCGGCCCCGCGATGCTGGGCTCGACCGTCGACAGGTCCAGCGTGAGCGTATCGGTGTACTCCGCCTCCCGCGTGTCGGGCGTGTGGAAGAGGCCCTGCTCCTTCATGTACGCCTCGACCAGCGCCACCCGCTCCTCGCTCCGGCCCGTGAAGCGCAGGTAGCGCAGCGTCTCGGCGTCGACCGGGAAGATGCCGCACGTCGCGCCGTACTCGGGCGCCATGTTCGCGATCGTCGCGCGGTCCGCCACCGGCAGGCTCGCCAGACCGGGGCCGTAGAACTCCACGAACTTCCCGACGACGCCCTTCTTGCGGAGCATCTCCGTGATGCGGAGCACCAGGTCGGTCGCCGTCGCGCCCTCGGGGAGCTCGCCCTCGAGCCGGAAGCCGATCACCTGCGGGATCAGCATCGAGACCGGCTGCCCGAGCATGGCGGCTTCGGCCTCGATCCCGCCGACGCCCCAGCCGAGCACGCCCAGCCCGTTCACCATCGTGCTGTGGGAGTCCGTGCCGACCAGCGTGTCCGGGTAGGCGAGCCGGCGCCCGTCCGCGCCGGGCGCGTCGAAGACCACCCGCGCCAGGTACTCGATGTTGACCTGGTGCACGATCCCCGTCCCCGGCGGCACGACCTTGAAGTTGTCGAACGCCCGCTGGCCCCACCGCAGGAACGCGTACCGCTCGCGGTTGCGGCGGTACTCCAGCTCGGCGTTCGTCTCGAACGCGATCCGCGTCCCGAACTCGTCCACCTGCACCGAGTGGTCGATCACCAGCTCGGCCGGCTGCAGCGGGTTGATC
>VSDC01000473.1:0-2159 GCA_047459275.1 Gemmatimonadota bacterium | reverse complement strand
CCGGGAACGACGAGCGGGAGCAGACGCTGAACCAGCTCCTGGTCGAGATGGACGGCTTCGACCCGCGCACGGGCGTGATCATCATGGCGGCGACGAACCGGCCGGAGATCCTGGACCCGGCGCTGCTGCGGCCGGGCCGCTTCGACCGCCAGGTGGTGGTGGACCGACCCGACCTGAAGGGGCGTGAGGCGATCCTTCGGGTCCACGCGCGTCGGGTGCGTCTGGACCCGGGCGTCGATCTGGCCGAGGTCGCGAAGCGGACACCGGGGTTCGTGGGCGCGGACCTGGCGAACCTGCTGAACGAGGCGGCGTTGCTGGCCGCGCGGCGCAACGCGCCGGCGGTCACGATGGAAGACATCGATGCGGCGGTCGACCGCGTCATCGCGGGACTGGAGAAGAAGGGTCGGCTGATCAACGAGCGGGAGCGCGAGATCGTCGCCTACCACGAGGCGGGTCACGCGGTCGTGGCCGAGAGTTTGCCGACCGCGGAGCCGGTCAAGAAGGTCTCGATCATTCCCCGCGGCGTGGGCGCGCTCGGGTACATGCAGCAGCTCCCCGAGGAGCGCATGCTCTTCCAGCAGGACGAGCTGCACGATCGGCTGACGGTGTTGCTGGGCGGGCGCGCGGCGGAGCAGCTCGTGTTCGGCAAGGTCTCGACCGGCGCGAGCAACGACCTCGAGCGGGCCACGGACCTCGCCCGGCGCATGGTCTGCGAGTTCGGCATGTCGGAGACGATCGGCCCGGTCGTGTACGCGCGCCAAGAGTCCCGATTCTTGCATGCGCGCGGCGAGGCCGGCGCCGTCGCGGCGAGCGAGGCGACGGCGCGGGAGATCGAGAAGGAGGTGCAGGCGCTGGTCACGGGCGCGTTCGAGCGCGCGTGCGGGATCCTCGAGCGGCGTCGTCCGGAGTTCGAGGCCGTCGCCCGCCACCTCCTCGAGCACGAGGTCATGGAGCGCGACGAGCTGCTCCGCATCCTGGACGGGAGCCGCGCCGCCTGAGGACGTCGTCCCGGCGGTCCGGCCCCGGACGATCGATGCTGGGGGGCAATGGAGACCGTCGAACACGTCGTCGTGGGCGCCGGCCCTGCGGGGTTGCGCGCCGCCCAGGTCCTGGCCGAGGCCGGCCGCGAGGTACTGGTTCTCGAGAAGAACGACGAGATCGGCCCGAAGACGTGCGCGGGCGGGCTCACGCGCAAGGCGGTCGAGGAGCTGCGCGCGCTCGGGCTTCCAGAGGACGCCGGCCTCCCGCTCCTGGCGCATGCCCTCTTCCAGGGCGCCCATCGTCTTGTCCCTCTGGAGCTGGAGCAGGCCGTGGTCCGCACCCTGTCGCGGCGCCGGCTGGGCGAGTTGCAGGCCGCCTGGGCCCGGGCCGCGGGCGCCGAGATCCGGACCGGGGTGGCGGTCTCACGGATCGATCTCGAGGCGCGGACACTCGAGGCGGGCGGCAAGAAGATCGGTTGGAAGCACCTGATCGGCGCCGACGGCTCGAGCTCCGTCGTCCGCCGCGCCCTCGGCCTCCCCTCCCCTCGCGTCTACTTCGCCGCCGAGTTCAACGTCCGCGGCCTGGCCATCAAGCCCCTCTTCGTCTCCAACGACTCGCGTGCCCTCGCGAACGGCTACTTCTGGATCTTTCCGCACGAGGACTACGCCTCGATCGGCGCGGGCGTGCACAAGGCCCTCGTCCCGCCGGCCGCCGTGCGTCCCTACATCGAGCGCCGGATGGAGGCGCTGGGGATCGACCCGGGCGACACGCCGTACGAGGGCGCGACGATCGAGGTCGACCACCGAGGCTTCGACTTCCCGGGAGGCGTGCACCTGGTCGGCGACGCCGCCGGCGTCGCCTCCGGGCTCACCGCCGAGGGGATCTACCCGGCGCTGGTCACGGGTGAGGAAACCGCGCGCCGGATCCTGGAGCCGGGGTACCCGAGCCCGAAGACGCAGGCGTGGCTGCGACTGAAGCGCAGGCACGACGCGGTCGGCCGGGCCTGGATGCGTCGGCCGATCCGGGACCTCTGCTTCGCCGCGCTTCCCACGCTCTGCCGCTACCCATCGACCCGGCGACTGATCTGCTCCTTTTTCCTGGACTGCTGACGCCACGCCCCCGACGTGATGGGGCCAAGCCCACCCGGCGGGTGGGCGACTGAGCCCGGCCGCGTGGCG
>VSDC01000472.1:0-2164 GCA_047459275.1 Gemmatimonadota bacterium | reverse complement strand
TCGCCTCGGCCGCCGCGCGGAGCACCGCGTACTCCTTGGGGGAGAGCGCCTGGAGTTCGACGCCGTCCTGCGTCGCCTGGGGGTAATCCGCACCGCAGCCGGCGGGGATCATCGACGCGAGGGCGATCGCCGCCGTCCCACCCGCCGCCGTGCGCAGGAACCCGCGCCGGTCGATGCCGGGGGGTAGGGCGGGGTGGTCCGCGGGGAACGGTGCGGCCCGGCCGGCGTCCGGCGAGGCGTGGCCTCTACCGGGCGAGACCTGGCCTCCGCCCGGCGACGGGGCGCGGTCGGCGGCCGCTGCTTCGGATCCGGTCGTGTGGGGCATGGGCGTCGCCACAACTCGGAAAGGAGGAGTCAGGGAGCCGTGCGACTCGGTGTCAGCGCACGGTGACATTGTATATCCGGGCCGATGCGGCGACAACCCGGGAAGCGGGAAGTGAGACGGCCGGTGTCACCGTTGCTTGTCCGGCCCGGCGCCGACGGGTAGTTTGTGCCCGGCTTCGACGTGCGAGCCCCGCGCGACCGCCTCCCGTCCGGCCGGCGGAGCACGACCCGTATACTCCCGCCGAACGACACGAGTCAGGAGCGCCGACGATGGCTTCCCAACGCTACACCGTCAATCAGTATCCGATCGATGTGCTCCTCGCCTGGGTGAAGTCCGGCGAGATCGCCATCCCGGAGATCCAGCGGCCCTTCGTCTGGAACGCCACGAAGGTGCGTAATCTCCTCGATTCACTCTACCAGGGTTATCCGATCGGGTACCTCATCACCTGGAAGAATCCAACGGTCCGGCTCAAGGACGGCACCCTTTCGGCCGGGAAGCGAATCCTCATCGATGGGCAGCAACGAGTGACGGCGCTGCGAGCCGCCCTCCTCGGCGATCAGGTCCTGACCAAGAGCTACGCGAAGGCCCGGATCCGTATCGCGTTCCACCCCCTCGAGGAGCGGTTCGAGGTTGCGAACCCGGCGATTCGCAGCGACGCGGCGTGGATCCCGGACATCTCCACGGTCTTCGCACCCGAGACCGCTCTATTCGAGCTCGCCGATGCCTACCTCGAGGCGAATCCCCACGTCGACCGCCGCCAGGTGAACAAGGCACTCGAACGACTCAAGAAAATCCTCTACAACCCCGTGGGCGTCATCGAGTTGGCGGAAGACCTCGACATCGAGACCGTCACCGAGATCTTCATCCGCGTCAACTCAGCGGGCGTGGAGCTCGGCCAGGCCGATTTCGCCATGTCCAAGATCGCCGCGTCCGAAACCTACGGTGGCCCCGAGCTCCGCAAGGCGATCGACTACTTTTGCCATCTCGTGGCCAAACCGGAGTTCTACGAGCGGATTCGGCGCAACGACCCCGAATTCGCCGACTCCGATTTCTTCAAGGAGATGTCCTGGCTCAAGGACGCCAGCGACGATATCTACGTCCCGTCCTACACAGACGTACTCCGGGTCGCGTTCGTCTCCGAGTTCCGGCGCGGCCGGCTCCAGGACCTCGTGGCCCTTCTGTCGGGACGCAACTTCGAGACGCGGCAGTTCGAGGAGGAGATTGCTGCAAATTCGTTCCGTCAGCTCAGGAACGGCGTCCTCCGGTTCATCAACCGGACCAACTTCCAGCGCCTCGTGATGATCCTGCGTTCCGCCGGCTTCGTGAGCAGCCGCATGATCCGCGCACGAAACGCAGTCAACTTCGCCTACATTATCTACCTCCACGGCCGGGCGCAGCGGATCGACGCGGCGGAGCTCGAGCGCATCGTCCGGCGCTGGTTCGTGATGTCGCTCCTCACCGCGCGGTACACGGGGCATCCCGAGACGATCTTCGACTGGGATATCCGGCAGATCGAATCCCGAGGGTTGGAGGCGCACGCCAGGGCGGTGATCGAGGCCGAGCTCTCATCCAGCTTCTGGTCTTCGTTACTGCCCCAGCACCTGGAGACGGCGTCCCTTGGGAGCCCGTACTTCACAGTCTTCCAGGCGGCACAGGTCAAAGACAACGACCGCGGCTTCCTCTCGCGGGACATCACGGTCCAGGACCTCATCCTGAACCGGAGCGACGTCCATCACGTATTCCCGCGGAACCACCTCAAGAAGAAAGGGCTCAGCCGCGGCCAGTACAACCAGGTCGCGAACCTGGTGCTCGCGCAGAGCGAGATCAACATCGCGATCG
>VSDC01000036.1:0-10517 GCA_047459275.1 Gemmatimonadota bacterium | reverse complement strand
TCGTGTAGAGCGCGGAGCGCGGGCGGACGTCGCTTCTCCGGTCGAGCGCCATTGCCGGTCGCGCAGTGTCACCGGTCTCGCAGTGTCACCAGCCGCGCATCGTCACCAGCCGCGCGCCATCACCGGCAAGCGCCGCATCGTCCCCGGCATGCCGCATCCTCCCCAGCAAGCCGCATCGTCCCGGCAAGGCGCGTCGTCCCGGCAAGGCGCGTCGTCCCGGCAAGGCGCATCGTCGTTGCCAAGGCACGCTCGTCGCCGGCAGACGCGCCCTCGCTCACCCCGCCGCCAGATACGCGTACCGCACCAGGAACAGCCCCGCCAGCACGTAGACCAGCGGATCGACTTCCCGGGCGCGCCCGGCCAGGACCTTGACGAGCGCGTAGCTGATGAAGCCGAGGGCGATCCCGTTCGCGATCGAGAAGGTGAGCGGCATAGCGGTCAGCGTCATGAACGCGGGGACCGACTCGGTCGGGTCGGCCCACGGCACGTTCCGGACCGCGCGCATCATGAGCGCGCCCACCACGATGAGCGCGGGCGCCGTGGCGATTCCCGGGATCGCGCCGGCGATCGGTGCCGTGAACACCGCGAGAATGAAGAGCCCGGCCACGACCACCGCCACCAGCCCCGTGCGCCCGCCCTCGCCGATCCCCGCAGCGCTCTCCACGTACGTCGTGACGGTCGAGGTGCCGAGCATCGACCCGACGACGGTCGCCACGGCGTCCGCGGCGAGCGCGCGGTTGACGCGAGGGATCTTGCCCTCCTTCGTCATGAACCCGCCTTCCTCGGCCAGGCCGGTGAAGGTGCCGACGCTGTCGAAGAGGTCGACGAAGAGGAAGGCGAAGGCGACCTCCAGGAACCCGAGGCGCAGCGCGCCGGGAATGTCGAGCGCGAGGAACGTCTCGCTCGCATCCGGTACGGAGAGGAATGACTCGGGGAGCGGGGTGATGCCGAGGGCCATCGCCGCCGCCGTGACGCCCAGGATCCCCCAGATGATCGCGCCTCTGTGACCCCGGGCCATGAGCCCGACGGTGAGCGCCAGCCCGGCGAGCGAGAGGAGCGGGCCCGGCGCGGCCAGCGTGCCGAGCGTCACGAACGTCGCCTCGTTCGCCACGACGATTCCGGCGTTGCGCAGCCCCAGGAACGCGATGAAGAGCCCGATCCCGCCGGCGACGGCCGTCTTGATCGAGCGCGGGATCGCGTCCACGACCAGCGCGCGCACGCGGCCGGCCGTGAGGAGCAGGAACGCCACGCCGGAGAGGAAGACCGCGCCCAGCGCCGTCTGCCACGGGACGCCCATCCCCAGCACGACGGTATAGGTGAAGTAGGCGTTCAGCCCCATTCCCGGCGCGAGGGCGAACGGGTAGTTCGCGAGCACCCCCATGAGCAGCGTGCCGATCGCCGCGCCGATACAGGTGGCGAAGAGCGCGCCCTCGAACGGCACCCCGGCCGCGCTGAGGATCGCCGGGTTCACGACGACGATGTACGCCATCGTCATGAACGTCGTGAGGCCGGCCTGCACTTCGGTGCGCACCGTCGTCCGGTGCTCGTCGAGGCGGAAGAATCGCACGATCGACATGGCGACGTCGCCTCACACCTCGACCGGCGTGCTCCGCGGCGTCCGGGCGTCCCGCGGCGCTTCGGCACCGCGTCGAACCATCCTCAGCGCAGCCGCGAGCCCGAGGTGCGCCGGGAACGCGAGGGCGATGATCTCGCCGTTGACCTGGTCCAGCCCCGGCAGCGCCTGGAGGAGCAGCCCGGCCGCCGACGCGCCCGCCACCATCCACGCCACCGCCTCTGTCGGGCGCCACGCCCGTCCCCGCGCCACGGCTAGCGGCAGGAGCGCGACGAGGGCGAGGGGGAGCGGGTTCACCTGGAGCAGGTTCTCGTTCCCGTACGTTACGTCGTGGTTGGTGAGCGCCCAGAGCAGGGCGATCACGGTGCCGAACACCCCGACCACGAGGGCCCAGAGGCCCCCGAGGACGACGAGCCCGACCCGGCCCACGCGCGCGCCGCGGGCAGCGCGGCGACCCAGGGCGAGGAAGAGCGTGCCGAGAGCCGCCCCGGCGGCCAGATAGCCCACGACGCGATTCGGCGGTTCGGCGGGCGGCGCCACGCGGTTGGCCTCGAAGACCACCATCTCCGACAGGACGAGGGGCTCCAGCTCGCCGTCCGCGCCCCGCACCCGCACGTTCCGTACGTGCTTCTGCAGCTCCAGCGGGAGGAAACTCTCCTCCCACGCCGAGAGCGGTTGGTCGATCACCGCGCTCATAGCCAGGTTCAGCCCGGTGTAGACGGGGAGGTCGTCGGCCGTGAGCCGGAGCGTGTGGGAGCGGTACGTCGTCCCGGTCGGCACACCGGCGAGCGCCTCGCGGAGCTGCCCGCCCAGCGCGTAGTCGATCGCGTCCCGCACCCGCGTCGAGCAGTTGTCCCGGTAATAGTGGTAGGCGTAGTAGCGGTTCTCCTCACGGGCGTTCCATTCGAGGAACGTGACCAGCCGCGCCTTCTGCTCGGGCGTGAGGTTCAGCTCCTGCGAGTAGACCGACCGGTTCGACGCGATGTAGCTGTAGACGACGTTGCGCGTGTCGAAGCCTTCCATCCAGTACAGCATGTCGCCGCGGAAGAAGCGGGGGTAGAAGTCCTCGGCGGCGAAGTCGAACATGCCGTAGTTGTACGTCACATCCTCGCCCGTCAGAGGGTCGTACACCCGGAGCGCGTTGTGGCCGAACCGCTCCCAGACGGCATCGCCGGGGCCCATCGTGATGAGATCGATCCGGAGGCGAGAGGCCCGGTCAATGTCCGCAGGGCTCGGCTCCGGCGGGACGGAAGATGTGCCCTGGAGTGGGCTCGTGTGGGCGTATGGCCGCGCCCCATCCGGGTACGGCGGCGCCGCGTGGGCATCTGGCGGCGCCGCGTCGGCGCCGGCGACGCTCGTCGACACGAGCAACAGGATCAGCGCGGCGCTCACGCCGCGGCGTCTAAGAATCGACCGCACCGATTCGTTCCCTTCCGATTCCGTGGGGTTTGGGTGTCGGGCACGGAACGCGCCCGATGAGCTCGCCGGGCGGCACTGGCCTCCCGAGATCCCCGAGGATACCCGTGTTCGCCTGTGTCGATCCGCGCGCCGTCCCGCGTCTACGCCCCCCAAATGAGCGGCACTCGCGTCAACCCGGCGCCTTCCGATGACCTGCACGACAACGCCGCGCGTGTCGCCGCTGCGTATCGGCGCCGCGTGTATCACAACGCTGCGGGCATCCATGCCGGGCGCATCACCGCCGCGCAAGCGATTCCTCCAGCGCGCGGCGGAGGAGGCGCATCTCGTCGCGCAGCTCCCGCGCGGCGTCGAGCGCCCCATGCTCTCCGCCGTCGCCCCGGACCTCGATGGGCGCAGCCGGCGCCGGCTCGTCGGGATCGCCCAGCCCGGAGTCCCGGTGCAGGCGAATGCGCTCGCGGATCGCCGTACGGATCTCCTCGGGGTTGTCGATGCCCCGGAAATGCGCCACGTGCGATTGGTCCGCTTCCCGCTTGGAGGCCATGGAGAGTGAACCGCCCTGCGTATCGCCCGCGCCGCCGCCCGCGCTCCGGACCTCGACGTCGTAGATCCCGAACAGCCGCTGGATCGGGTTCTGCCGGATCGAGATGTTCTGGATATTGGCGTACGTCATCGTCTTCTCCCGGACCGTGAGGATCCCCTCGCGGATGCGGAGGCTGCGGTCCGAGAGAATGTACCAGCGCATGTCGAAGTCGAGGCGGAGCACGGCGAGGCTGAACAGGGCCTGACCGATGAGGAACACCCACGCGGCGATCTCGCCGATCCGGAACAGGGTCACCGCGATGTCTCCCATGGTCTCGCCGGGGGACGAGAGGGCGGTCGCGGTGAACACACCGATCAGGGCGCCCAGCTGCGTCAATGCCCACGTGGCGAGTTTGTAGCGGAAGTACGATGGCGCGGCGCGGAAGACCCGCACGTTCCTGGCTTCGACCGGGACCTGCGGCTCGGGCGGGACCCGCAGCAGCCGGAGCAGCAGCTCCGCAACGCGCTCACCCATCTGCGGCCTCCTCGCCCTGCGGCGCCTCCAGCAGCCGGCGTACCGCTCGCACCTCGGCCGCGACTTCGCGCAACGTGCTCGTCAGTTCGTCCAGGAGCGCAGGAGCATGCGCGCTCCCGGCCTGCGTCGTCGCGGCGCTGACTCCGTCCCGCGCCCCCCTCATTCGGGTGTAGAGGAAATCCCGGATCGCCTCGTAATCGCGAAGGCCCTCGATCGTCATCTCGGCCTTCGCGCTCGCGCTCGCCGTCTGCACCTGGATCTTCGCGAGCCCGAACCACCGCTCGATCACGTTGCTCGAGAGGTGGATGTCCTGGATCCGCGCGTAGGCAAGGGAGATCTCGCGGCGGAACAGGATCCCCCATCGCATCGTGATCCCTTCCTCGTCCAGCTCGTACCGCAGCGTGCGGTACTTGAAGAACAGGGGGATCAGCACGAAAAGGAAGAACGGCCCCGCCGCCAGCGACGACAGCACGTAGTACCCGAGGAGCGACGGGTCCGGCGCTCGCGTCGTCGGCAGCGTGGGGAAGGGGTTCTGGACCGTTTCCGGGCGCGGTCGCGCGGGAATCGTCGACGTGGCGGCCATCCTTGCCCTCATCCGTTTCTTCGGTTGAGCATCCGCACGTTAAGTTAGAACGCGTCCCACGGCTCCGGAAGTGTCGTGCGCCCATGCATTCCCTGCGTTCGCGAGTCGATAATGCGATCCCCGGGGCGCCTGGAGAGCGAGCCGCCGGACGCCCGCTGAGGCGGCGCCAGCCCTTGCATCCCCGGCGTCGAGGCGAGAACTTGCCCGCCGGCAAACACTTCGATCCGGTTACCGAGTTCGAGGCACGTATGCGACGCACCCTGTTTCTCCTTCCGATGCTGGTCGCGGCGCCGGCGCTCGCCCAGACGCCGTACGCGCCCGAGAAGCTCACCGTGGAAGACTACGCCCGCGCCGAGCGGTTCTTGCCGCAGAACGTCAACCCGCTCGTCTACCGCGGCGCGGTCCGCCCCAACTGGCTCGACGACGATCGTTTCTGGTATCGGAACGCGATCCCCGAGGGCGCGGAGTACATCCTCGTCGACCCGGCGCGGCGCACGCGGGCCCGTGCGTTCGACCACGAACGACTGGCCGCGGCGCTGTCCGCCGTCGCCGGGAAGACGCTCGAGCCGTTCGGGCTCGAGATCCGGGCGCTGGAGTTCGCCCGGAACGGCCGGGCTCTCACCGTCGAAACGCCGGAAGGCCGGTTCGCCTGCGAGCTACCGGGATACCGTTGCGAGTCGGCGCCGGGGCGGCGTGAGGCGCCGCGTAATGCAGTCGTGTCGCCGGACGGACGGCTCGCCGCCTTCATCCGCGACCACAACCTGTGGATGGTCGACCTCGAGACGGGCACGGAGACGCAGTTGACCATCGACGGGGTGAAGGACTTCGGCTACGCGACGAACAACGCCGGCTGGACCCGGAGCGACCGGCCGGTCCTCCTGTGGTCGCCCGACTCGCGCAAGATCGCCACGTTCCAGCACGACGCCCGCGGCGTCGGCGAGATGTACCTCGTCACGACCGGCGTCGGGCACCCCAAACTGGACGCCTGGAAGTACCCGCTCCCCGAGGACACGGTGATCTTCCGGATCCACCGCGTCGTCATCCACCTCGACGCGCCGGGCGGGCCGAAGGTCGTGCGGCTCCGGATGCCGCCCGACCCGCACCGCTCGACCGTCTGCGACCACGTCTTCTGCGGCGGCCGCTGGGCCGACGTGCAGTGGAGCGACGACGGGTCGCGCCTCTTCTTCGTCTCGGTCTCACGCGACCACAAGCGCGTGACGCTCCGGGAAGCGAATCCCGAGACGGGCGAGGTGCGCGACATCCTCGAGGAGACGCTCGAGCCGTTCTTCGAGTCGGGGCACAACGCCTTCAACTGGCGGGTTCTGCCGGAGTCGAACGAGGTGATCTGGTTCTCCCGCCGCGACGACTGGGGGCACCTCTACCTCTACGACCTGCGGACGGGCCGGCTGAAGAACCGGATCACGAGCGGCGCGTGGAACGTGCTCCGCGTCGTGCACCTGGACCCGAGGAGCCGTACGATCTGGTTCCTGGGTAACGGCCGCGAGAAGGGCGACCCGTACTTCATGTACCTCTACAGCGTCCGCATGGATGGCTCGCGCCTGCGCCTCCTCACGCCGGACAGCGCGAACCACGAGGTCGAGTTCTCGCCGTCGGGTCGCTACATCGTCGACGTGCGTTCGACGCCGGACACGCCGCCCGTCTCCGTGCTCCGTGACGCCTCCGACGGCCGGGTGCGCCTCACGCTCGAGGAAGCCGACATCTCCCGCCTCCTTGCCATGGGGTGGCAACCGCCGATCCCGTTCACCGTAAAGGCGCGCGACGGCGTGACCGACCTGTACGGGTTGATGTACCGCCCGACGAACTTCGACCCGTCGAAGAAGTACCCGATCATCAACAACATCTACCCGGGGCCGCAGACCGGGAGCGTGGGGAGCCGCAGCTTCTCGCCCGCCCGCGGCGACGCCCAGGCCCTGGCCGAGTTGGGCTTCATCGTCATCAAGCTCGACGCCATGGGGACGCCCATGCGCTCACACTCGTTCCACGCGGCGTATTACGGCAACATGGGCGACAACGGGCTTCCCGACCAGGTCGCCGGGATGCGCCAGTTAGCCGAGCGCTATCCCTGGATCGACCTGGACCGCGCCGGGATCTACGGCCACTCGGGCGGCGGATTCGCCTCTGCCCGCGCGATTCTCGCCTACCCGGACTTCTTCAAAGTGGCGGTGGCGCAGGCCGGGAACCACGACAACCGCAACTACGCGGACGCCTGGGGTGAGAAATGGCAGGGTCTCCTGGAGACCGTGTCCGAGGACTCGACGAACTACGACAACCAGGCGAACCACCTCCTGGCGAAGAATCTCAAGGGGAAGCTGCTGATCACCCACGGCACGCTGGACGACAACGTGTCGCCCTACAGCTCGCTCGTGCTGGTCGACGCGCTGATCGCTGCGAACAAGGACTTCGACATGATCATGTTCCCCAACCGCCGCCACGGCTTCGGGAACGAGCCGTACATGATGCGTCGGCGCTGGGACTATTTCGTGCGCCACCTCCTCGGCGCCGAGCCGCCCGCCGAGTACGAGTTCGGTCGTCAGCGCGAAACGCGGGCGACGGTGGGGGCGAGGTAGGACCGCGGAGCGCGGTTGGGGGTGGCGTCTACCGGGGGACGCTTCGAGGCGTAGCGCCTCGCCACGGCTCCCTCCGGTGTCCGCGGCCCGGGGCCGAACCGGCCCCGGGCCGCTACCCTGCGCTCCCCGCCTCAATCGGCCTGCATCTGCTCCAGCGCCCAGGCGCGAAGGAGTTCCACTTCTTCGTTAGTCAATCGCGCGTCCGGGTGAAGCGGCAGATAGATTCGTGGCGGCATGCTGCCGTCCGTCACCGTCTCGACGACCTCCTCCAGCTTGTGGGCCTGCCGTTCCGGGGAGTACCGATTCCACGTCGAGAAATTGAGGTCGTCACGACCCTTCGCGACGTCGTAGCGGACGAGCCACTTGACCGGGGCGACCCGGGCGTACCACGGCCAACGCGTCTCGTTGGAATGGCAGTCGTAGCAGGCGCGCCGGAGCACATCGCGGACCTCCGGCGTCGCATACACTTCTTCCTCGACCGGCGGGTTCTCGGCCGAACCGTACGGTACGAACTGTATCACGACGAACACGCCGACCAGCAGGAGCACGGCGTTTTCCGTTCGATTGCTCATGATCCCCTCCCCTGGAGCTGGATGTGCTGAACGCTACGACCGCCGGCGTGCCTTCGCCGTAGGGGATCGGAGGATTTTGTGTAGGGGAGATTACCGTTCCCGTCACTGCGGCCGTGCCCCCGACCGCCGTGGCCGCGCCTCCCCCACCTCGGTGGCGTACTTCCGGCCTCCCCGGTGCGCAGGCGTTTGCGATGCGACCGCCCGTCGCATAAACTTCCGCAACCTTCCAGGCATTCCACCGATCCGCGGAGGACTCCATGCACGGAGCTCGCAACCGCTTCCGAACCACCGGCGTGCGTCGGCCGGCGCGCGTCGGGTGGTCCCTCGGGTTGTTCCTCACGCTCGCTGTTGTGGTCGCTGCCCCGACGACGTCCCACGCGCAGGGCCGGGGAGGCGAGGCCCAGCGGCCGCCGTCGATCGAGGAGAAGACGCGCGGGATGCACCGGCTCGACGGTTTCTTCCCGCTCTACTGGGACCAGGCGGCGGGGAAGCTCTGGCTCGAGATCCCGCGCTTCGGCGCCGAGGTCCTCTACATTACCGGGATCGCCGCGGGGCTCGGGTCGAACGACATCGGGATCGACCGCGGCCAGCTCGCAGGCTCGCGCATCGTCGTCTTCGAGCGGGTCGGACCGAAGGTCCTCATGGTCCAGCCCAACTACCGGTTCCGCTCGAGCAGCACGAACCCGGCGGAGGTCCGTGCGGTGCGCGACGCCTTCGCGCGCAGCGTGCTCTGGGGCTTCACCGTCGCCGCCGAGAGCGGCGAGCGCGTCCTCGTGGACGCCACCGACTTCTTGCTCCGCGACGCCGCGGGGATCGCCGACCGGCTCCGCCCCGGCACCTACCGCCTCGACCCGAACCGCAGCTCGATCCACATGCCGGGGACGTTGAACTTCCCGAAGAACACGGAGATGGAGGTCGAGCTGACCTTCGTGCGGCAGAGCGGCGGAGGCGGCGGTGGCGGTGGTGGGTGGTTCGAGGGCGTCGGAAGCGTCGCGGCGACGGGTGAGGCCGCGAGCATCCGCGTCCATCACTCCCTCGTCGAGCTCCCCGACGACGGCTACGAGCCGCGCCTCTACGACCCGCGCGCGGGCTACTTCTCCGTGACCTGGCAGGACTACTCGGCGCCGCTCGGCGAGCCCATGACGAAGCGCTTCATCGCCCGGCACCGCCTCAAGAAGAAGAACCCCAACGCGAGGGTGAGCGAGCCGGTCGAGCCCATCGTCTACTACCTCGACCCGGGTACGCCGGAGCCGATCCGCTCGGCGCTCCTCGAGGGCGCGCGGTGGTGGAACCAGGCGTTCGAGGCCGCCGGGTACAAGGACGCGTTCCGCGTCGAGCTCCTCCCGGAGGGCGCGCACCCGCTGGACATCCGCTACAACGTCATCAACTGGGTGCACCGCTCGACGCGCGGATGGAGCTACGGCTCCTCGGTCATCGATCCCCGGACGGGCGAGATCATCAAGGGCGTCGTCACCCTCGGCTCGCTCCGCGCACGGCAGGACTACCTGATCGCCGAGGGGCTCCTCTCGCCCTACGAGACCGGCGACGAGACGCCGCCCGAGCTGACCGAGTGGGTCCTCGCCCGCATCCGCCAGCTCGCGGCACACGAGGTCGGCCACACCCTCGGCCTCGCCCACAACTACTACGACAGCCGGCTCGGGCGGATCTCCGTCATGGACTATCCGCACCCCTGGGTCACGCTGAAGGCCGACGGCACGCTGGACTACTCGGAGGTCTACGAGCGCGGGATCGGCGAGTGGGACAGCGTCGCCATCATCTGGGGCTACCAGGACTTCCCCGACGGCGTCGACGAAGAGGCCGAGCTACGCAAGATCCTCGACGACGCATGGGAGCGCGACCTGCGCTTCTTCACGAACCAGGACCTCAGCGTGCACCCCCGCGTCGACCAGTGGTCGAACGGGACCGACGCCGCCGCAGAGCTGGAGCGCATGATGAAGGTGCGCCGGGCAGCGCTCGATCGCTTCGGTGAGAAGGCGATCAAGCGCGGCGCCCCGCTGGCCACGCTCGAGGAGGCCCTCGTCCCCCTCTACCTGCACCACCGCTACCAGGTCGAGGCCGCGGCCTCCCTCCTCGGCGGGCAGGACTACATCTACGCCCTCCGCGGCGACGGACGCGTGCCCGTGCGGCCCGTCCCCGCCGCAGAACAGCGTGCGGCGCTCCGGGCCCTTGCCGCGACGCTGAGCCCCGCGGAGCTCGCGCTCCCGCGCGCCTTGCTCGCCAAGATCCCGCCGCGGCCGCCGGGGTACGGGATGACGCGCGAGCTCTTCCCGCGGACCACGGGGCGCGCCTTCGACGCCGTCGCACCCGCCGTCGTCGCGGCGAAGCACACGATCTCCAACGTGCTCCAGCCCGACCGGGTTGCGCGGCTCGTGCAGCAGAACGCCCTCGACCCGACGCTCCCCGGGCTGGACGAGGTGATCGACGTGCTGCAGGGCGCGACCTTCGGCGCCGCCGCCCGCGACGGCTACGAGGCCGAGATCCGGCGCGCGACCCAGCGCGTCCTGGTCGAGCAGCTCATGTTCCTGGCCGAGCGGGCCGAAATGCCCCAGGTCCGCGCCATCGCCACGCTCCGCCTGGAGCGGCTGACCGAGCAGGCCCTCAAGGCCTCGGGCGACGTCGCCGACGCCGACCTCGCGCACCAGGCGCTCCTCGCCCGCGACATCCGCCGCTTCCTCGACCGGCCGACGACGCCGTACACGCCGCCGGT
>VSDC01000471.1:0-2171 GCA_047459275.1 Gemmatimonadota bacterium | reverse complement strand
TCGGCGAGTCGGTCCTGGCGTCGGCGAAGATCGAGTCGATCCGCGACGACTCGGCGGTCGTCTTCGACATCTACGGCTGGATCCTCTCGGACCTCTCGGGCGTGGGCGAGGTGGTGAACCGGGCGATCTCGCGGCCGGGGCAGCAGAACCGGGCGACGTTCGACCGCGAGAGGAGCTGGCTCGAGTCGGTCAAGGCGTTCCCCGAGAACGTGAACGTGCGCGCGAAGCTCACGTTCCGGCCGCCGCAGCCGGCGCCTCTGCCCTCTGTTCCGGACGGGCGCTACATCCCGGTTTCGGTGCACTACTCGTTTGCGAAGCTCCCCGAGCGCCCGATGAAGCCGCGCCTCGCGGACGACCGCGTCGGCTACTTCATGACGGTGCACAAGGACTTCTCCAACGACGACGGCAGGGACTTCTTCGTCCGCTACGTGAACCGCTGGCGGCTGGAGCCGAAGGGGCCTCCCGGGCCGGACGGGCTGGTCGAGCCGGTCGAGCCGATCGTCTACTACCTCGACCACAACATCCCCGAGCGGTACCGCCCCTATATCAAGAGGGGCGTCGAGGCGTGGAACCGCGCCTTCGAGGCGGCCGGGTGGAAGAACGCGATCCGCGCCGAGCTGCTCCCGGAGGACGCCGATCCGGAGGACATCCGGTACGCGACGATCCGCTGGAACGTCTCGGATCAACCCGGCTACGGCGCGATCGGGCCCTCGATCGTGGATCCGCGGACGGGCGAGATCCTGGACGCGGACATCCTGATCGAGCACAACATGGTGCTCGGCTTCAAGAACGACTGGCGCACGAAGGTCAGCCCGGGTGTCGCGATCGAGGAGATGCTCTCGGCGTCGCCCGAGGAGCTGGCCGCGCTGGCCGCCGGCTACGAGTCGGCGACGCTGGCCTCGGCGATCTCCGCGCAGGGCGCCACGCTCCGCGCGCTCCTCGCCGCGAGCGGCGAGATCGCGCCCGGCGACCCGGTGCCGATGGAGTACGTCGGCCAGGCGCTCACGTGGGTCACGGCGCACGAGGTCGGCCACACGCTCGGCCTGCGCCACAACTTCCGCTCCTCGGCCGACACGCCGCTCGAGAAGCTGACCGACCCGCAGTGGGCGCGCGAGCGCGGCATCTTCAGCTCGGTCATGGAGTACCCGAGCGTGAACCTGGACGCCCGCGGCACGGGCGCGCCGTTCTACAACCCCGGCGTCGGCTCGTACGACCTGTGGGCCATCTCCTACGGCTACACGCCGGACGACGCCCGCGCCGCGGCCCTCGCCCGCGAGGCCGCGAAGCCCGGCCACGCCTACGGGACCGACGAGGACGCCCGCGGCCCCGGCGCGCTCGACCCGACGGTCAACGTCTACGACCTCGGCGCCGACCCGCTGGCGTGGGGGAAGCGCCGCGCCGAGCTGATCGCGTCGCTCTGGCCGACGCTGCCGTCCCACGTGCTGACGGACAACGCGCGTTACGCCGACCTGACCGACGCGTACCGCACGCTCCTCTCGGAGTACGCGCGTGCGCTCGCGCCGGCGGTGAAATACATCGGCGGGCAGTACCAGTACCGCGACCACGTCGGAGACCCGGACGGGAGGCCGCCGTTCGTCGCCGTGCCGAAGGCGAAGCAGCGGGAGGCGCTCGAGTTCCTGCGCACGCACGCCTTCGACGAGGACGCGTTCCGGCTCCCCCGCGAGGTCCTCGCCCGCTTCGGCGCCAACCGCTGGAGCCACTGGGGCGAGTCCAACACCTGGAACGGACGGATCGACTATCCGTTCCTCGAGCAGGTGCTCGAGCTCCAGACGTCGCTCCTCTCCCAGCTCACGAATCCGTACGTCTTCGCCCGGATCCGTGACGCCGAGCTGAAGTTCGGCGCGGACGCGGTGCTGACCATCCCGGAGCTGCTGGAGGGCCTGACCCGCTCGATCTGGAGCGAGGTCTGGACCGGCGGCGCGCGGCGGATCCCGGCGAACCGTCGTGATCTCCAGCGCGCGTACCTCGACCGCATGACCGAGATCCTGGTCACGCCGCCGTCGCGCATGCCTGCTGATGCCCGCGCGGTGGCGCGCATGCGCCTCGAGGACCTGGACCGCCGCATCGCCGCGCGGATCGGGTCGCAGGCGCTGGACGACTACACCCGCGCGCACCTGATGGAGAGCCGCGCGCGGATCGCGAAGGCGCTG
>VSDC01000470.1:0-2176 GCA_047459275.1 Gemmatimonadota bacterium | reverse complement strand
TGCCCCTACTGCGGCGGCTTGATCCCATTGTCCCCGAACTGGCGGCTGGCACCGGATGGAACGGGTGTGCAGCTCGTTCCGCACACGGATGGAGGGCCGGACGGCGCGAGCCGGATCTGCTCCTTCGAGATCGTGAACAAAGCGAAGGACCAGTCGCCGGGGACGGTCGCGGGAGGGGATGGGATTTGTCCATTCCCCGATTGCCGACGCGTCGTGGACGGCGACGAGATCAAGCGCCAGGCGCAGGCCGGTGGAATGGGCGACCAACTCTACGCCGTGGTCTTCAAGCGGCGCGTGCTCACCCGGACCAAGACGGGAAAGGTGAGGGAGAAATGGGTCCGCGGGTACCGCGCTCCGCGCCCGGAGGACGACGTCTCTGGCGAGGTCTCCCGCCGGCTCGAGGAAAAGCTCCCGGAGTGGGAAGCGCTGGATATCGTGCCGACGGAGGCTATCCCGCCCGGGAACAAGACGAGCGAACCGATTCGGTACGGGATGGTCCGGTGGCGCGACCTCTTCTCCCCGCGCCAGCTCCTGGGCCACGGCACCGCCGTCGAGGTCTACCGCGAGCTGCTCGAGGAAGAAGAGGCCAGGGGGATGGGTGAGACGACCAGAGCGGCGTTCGCGTATCTGGCGCTCTCGCTCGACAAGCTCCTCAATTACAACTCGCGTTTGTCGGTGTGGATGTCTACGCGCGAGGTCGTCGCCAACACATTTAACCGTCACGACTTCGCGTTCACCTGGTCGTACGCCGAGATGGCCCCTTTGATTGTCGGCCTCGGCTACGACTGGGCGATCGAACAAACCGCGAAGTGCATCGCCGAGCTCGTAGAACTCGCCCGCCCGGACATCGACGTGAAGGCGGCGCTGAAGGGCGGGTACGACGAGGCGCAGACCGACATGCTGTCGGAGGAGGCCGAGGCGTACGTGCCGCCGCCGGTCACGGTGACGTGCACCTCCGCGGATTCGCTGACGCACATTGCCGACAAGAGCGTCGACGTCATCGTGATGGATCCGCCGTACTACGACAACGTCATGTACGCGGAGCTGTCGGACTTCTTTTACGTGTGGCTGAAGCGAACGGCGGGGCGTGTCTACCCGGAGCTCTTCCGGCGGATGCTCACGGACAAGGAGCGGGAGGCGGTCGCGAACCCGGCCAAGTTCCAGGGTCAGAAGGGCGCCCGGGCGCTGGCCGCGCGGGATTACCGGGACCGAATGGCCGCCATCTTCGCCGAGTGCCATCGCGTCCTGAAGGACGACGGTGTGATGACGTTGATGTTCACGCACAAAGCGACGGGGGCGTGGGATGCGCTCACGAAGGGGCTCATGGAGGCGGGCTTCACGATCACCGCGTCGTGGCCGGTGAACACGGAGGCCGAGGGGAGCCTGCACATTCGGGAGAAATCGGCTGCGAACAGCACGATCTTTCTGGTCTGTCGCCCGAGGCCCGTCGCGCCGCCGGATGCGCCGGCCAAGTACTGGGAAGACGTGGAGCCGAAGGTCGCGAAGGCGGTGCGCGCCCGGGTCGCGGAATTCGAGGCGGCGGGGATCCGTCGGGTGGACCTGTACCTCGCGAGCTTCGGGCCCGCGCTCGAGGAGTTCTCGCGCAACTGGCCGCTGCGACGGGGGACGCCGCGGGACGAGCCGCCGTCGCACCGTCACCGGCAGCGCGAGCTCTTCGAGGAGGAGTGGGATCCGTACGAGGTCACGCCGGAGGACGCGCTGGACGCGGCCCGTCGGGAGGTGAAGCGCTGGCGGCTCGAGCAGCTCACGCACATGAAGGGCCGGGCGGACCTGGACCCGCTTACGTCGTGGTTCGTGCTGGCGTGGGACGCCTTCGGCGCTCCGGTCTTCCCGTACGACGAGGCCCTACGCCTCGCCCGTGCCGTCGGCGTGGACCTGGACAGCGAGGTCGTGGGGGTGCTGGCGGCCAAAAAGGGATCGGACCTGGTCCTTTGGGACAGCGCGCAACGGGCGGCCAAGGGGGCGCTCGGGCCGGCGGACGGCTCGCGGGCGATGATCGATGCGATCCACCACGCGGCCTACGTCGGCCGGAGCCGTACGATCGAGGCGGCGAAAGAGCTCCTCGAACGAGTCCACGTGGACCGGTCGCCGGTTTTCCTGTCGTCGCTCGAGGCGGTGCTCGAGGTCTTGCCGGTGCCCCGCTCGTTCTCGGGGA
>VSDC01000469.1:0-2176 GCA_047459275.1 Gemmatimonadota bacterium | reverse complement strand
TGATCCTGGGCATTGCCGTCGTGGAGACCTCGTACGCTCTCGCCTACCGCGACGGCCTCACGGGCCTTCCCTCCCGGCGCGCGTTCAACGAGGAGTTGCTCCGCCTGGGGAACCGTTATGTGATCGCGATGGTCGACGTGGACCGATTCAAAGGGATCAACGACCGTCACGGTCACGACGTGGGGGACCAGGTGCTCCGGCTCGTCGCCTCCCGTCTCGCCCGAGTCCGCGGGGGACGCGCCTATCGATACGGCGGCGAGGAGTTCGCGGTGATCTTTTCAGGGAAGAGACTGAAGGATGTCGTGCCGCGCCTGGAAGAGATCCGCAAGACGATCGAGGAGGCGCAGTTCACGATCCGCGGACCCGACCGGCCGCGGCGCAAACCGAAGAAGCCCAAGCCGCCCAAGGGCGAGAGGCAAACGCTCAAGATCACGGTCAGCATCGGCGCTGCAGAGCGCACGGAACGTCTCTCCGAGCCGGAGCAGGTGATCAAGGAAGCCGACCGGGCGCTCTACCGGGCGAAGAACTCGGGGCGCAATCGCGTCGTCGTCTGAGCTCCCCGACGGAGTCGTCCGAGACCCCGACGGAGCGGTACGCGGCTTGCTCCCGCGTCCGGCGACCACGCCGCCACGGGAGCCGCCGATGAAAGACCACTATCGCCCGCACATCGAACCGCCGCGCGAGCCCGGCACGCCAATGCCGACCCCGCCGGACATACAGCCTCCTCGTCCAGGCCGACCCGAGATCGAGGAGCCGCCGACGCCGCCGGAGATCCGACCGCCGGAGGAGCCGGCGCCGCAGCTTCCGGGTCCGCCCACGATCGAGCCGCCCGGACGCCGGGAAACCGAACGACCGGAACGCGAGCGCCCCGCCCCTCCGGAGTAACGAAGGGACGGGGCGCCGCCGGGAAGGCGACTCGCAGCGTGATCAGAGCGACGAGATCGGCACTGCGGACGCCGTCGAGACCGTGTTCGGCTCGGCGCGCGCCGTGTCGCTGGCAACGGGGAGCTCGACCTCGAACACGATCGGCAGCGAGATCCAGACGGGCACCGTCTCTCCCCGCGCCCACGCGGGCGTGAACCTCATCCTTCGCTCCGATGTGCCGAGAACCACGCTGTCCAGCACCGGGAAGCCGCTCGTCTCTTTGATCGTGGTGCTCCGGACCACCCCCTTCTCATCGATCAGGAACCAGACCTCCATCCGGACCGGGTGATCGATGCCCGCGCCATAGATCCTGAACACTTCGCGGAGCACACGGGTCATCTCGTTCCGATTCTTCAGCACCGGCGCGATGTGGTAAGGCGTGATCCTCGGACCCTCCCGCAGGAGGTCACGCAATGCGTCGCTCATCGGAGGCACGGGCGCCTCCTCGATCGGCTCCGGAGGCTTCGGGATCTCTTCCTCCGACTTGTCGACCGGCAGCGGAATCGGGAACCCTGCCGCCACTGCCACAGCGGCGGGGGGCGCCGGCCTAGCGTGCAGCGGCGGCGCCAACAGGAGCTGCTGCACACGGCGACTCAGCCAGGGCTGCCATTGCACGACGGCCGGAGCGACCCAGAAGGCGAGAGCGTGGACGCACGTCGCCGCGATCACCCCCCAAGAGACGTGCGCGCGGAACCGTGCCTTGAACCGATCGTTCGCCGTCATGTAGCGCTGGGCCGGGCCGGACCGATCGAGGAGACGGAATGCCATAGCACCCCCGAGGTTAGGAGACCCAGGAACGATTGGTCTGCGCATCGAACATGGCCGATGCCTTCGAGTCGGGGTCGGGAAGGAACGAAAGCCTTGGTTCGATGGCGGAGCGCCCCTGATTGGAACGCGGGGCCCCGCGCGAACGTGACGCATGGCGGAGCCAGCGTCGCACCGCCGGTCGCATCCCGAAGCGTCGAGCGCGGCCCAGCTGCTGCTCGCGGTGCTCCGTAGAACTCCGCCCGCGCGCGCACCAACCAGTCGCACCCACCAGCCAGTCGCGCCCACCAACCGCCCGCGCGCTCACCGATCGCGACGAGGCCACCACCCAACCGTAAAACGGCGCTGTTTCCGGATGCAACGGCTTCGTGATGGGTGGGAGGACCAGGGGGATGCAAAAACCCCGCACAGGCAGTGGCCTGTGCGGGGTCTCGAGTGCGCCCGAGAGGATTCGAACCTCTGACCTTCGGCTCCGGAGGCCGACGCT
>VSDC01000468.1:0-2178 GCA_047459275.1 Gemmatimonadota bacterium | reverse complement strand
CCAGTCGAGCCACCAGGCCCGATCCGCTCCCGTTTTCTCTGCTGTCCAATGATACGGCATCCGAGGAGCCGGGCCAAGCGATTGCGAGTGTCCGACCTACCATCGCCCCATCGCCGCGCCAACGAACGGTCTCGCGAGCGACAACGAAGCTTCCAGCCGGCCCACCCCGGATCTCAATCCCTCCTGTTACGGAGCGTGGCCGGCAAGATCCACTCCGCCACCATGAGCGCGGGGTCCTCGATGGCGCCATAGAGGATGGAGTCATCGGGGGAAACCGTAATGGCCCCAACGTACCGGTCGAGTTGGTAGTCCACGACGCGGTTCGCACGCCAGTCGTAGACCCTGCTCACATAGTCTTTCTCGTGGTCGCGCCCCCTGCGCGGATCGCAACCGCAGTACAAGGCGTAAACGAAGCGCTCGGTTGCGCTCTGGGGGAATGAATGGGTCTCGAAGTCCACGTTTCCATGTCCGAGGGCCGGCGGAGTGAGCTCTCCGGCCGGGCCGGCGCTGATCGTGGGACGCTCGACGAGGGGCACCACGTCCATTCTCGCCGCACGTCTGTAGAGCAGCGCCATGCGCCTCAGGCTCGGATCCAGAACGGGGAGGAAATCGTTGACCTCTGCCAACGCCGAAGGACTCGACCTCAAGGGATGATCCGGGTAGGAGGTGCTGTCGAACGGGAGGGGACCCACGTTGGCGAGGAGCGTCGCGCCGGTCGAATCATAGAGACCCAGCGCGTGCCCGGACTGCGCATCGATCGTGAAGAGACCGACGGGCGTCAACACGGGCCGGCTCGCAATCGACAATCGCCCCAAGAACCTGAACTGTCGAACGACCGCCGAATCCTGGGGAGCGAACACATCCCACAGCGTGAACCGCTGGTTTTCGTAATCGAAGGTCCACACGCGGGTGGAGTCGGATGCGTCCCGGAACAGCGTCCAGATCGTCTTGACCTCGCCGGGGCCTTCGCCACGGGGCCCGAGTCGATTGACGATCTGCCCCGTGTTCCTGTCGATCACGTGGATCGCATACTCGCCGTAGACATCGCCGACGACGAGATGACCTCCCACGAGCTCCATTTTGGTGAGCCAGCCGAAGGAGGTCGTATCGCCGAGAAACCGCACGGGCGCGCCGACCTCGATCAATTCCGGGCGGGCCGGGGCATCGGCCGCGCAACCGTACGTCGCGAGCACGAGCGGCGCGATCGACAGAATGCGGTTGCCGGTCTCGGCGAGCTGACGGAGGACTGCAGGACACGACCTGGTCTCAGGCATGTACCGCATCATCGGAGATCACCCCTCGAATCGAGGGTCCGATGCCGCTCCGGGTAGACCGGTGCGAGTCGAAATAGGGCGAACTCGCTCTCTACGCCTCGGGTTTTCTCGCGTTGCTGGCGGCGCCGCCGGTAGGACTCTGGGAGGAGCGAGGGCAAGGAGGAGAGGCGACGAATGCCGGCGAACGCATCGCTACCAGCTCCGCTCCGTCAGGCACTCCGAGCCACCGAGAGCCAGCCGTGGCTCGAATCCGAGTGGGACGGCTTCCTCTCGAGAATGATGCGACCGGCCCGAGATGGGGGGTCAACCCTGCTCGACGCCAACACGCAAGGACCTGCCTCCGGCGTGGTTGATCGTCGGGCCGGATCCGTTCTGCCCGCCCCTTCGGACGCGTCGACCCCCCCCGCGCCCGCAGGCCCCGGATTTGCGTTATATCTTTGTGCGGATTCTACTTAGGGCGACACCCACGAGCCCGGAGGGAGCATCGAGATGAAAGCACGAGACCTCATGACTGCGGACCCGGCTTGCTGCACCCCGGATGACACCGCTCAGACCGCCGTCCGGCTGATGGAGGAGATGAACTGCGGCCTGATCCCGGTGGTTGAGGATCAGGCGTCGGCGCGCCTGGTCGGCGTGATCACGGACCGCGACATTGCGTTGCGCGGCGTGGGGCGCGGCCTCGGGCCGGACACGCCGGTCAGCGAGCTGATGTCGACCGAGATCAGTTGCTGCTCCCCCGACGACGACCTTTCCCAGGTCGAACGCATCATGGAGGACAGGCAGGTCCGTCGCGTTCCGGTTATCGACGGCGACGGCCGGTGTCTCGGCATCATCGCGCAGGCGGATCTCGCCTTCCACGAAGGGCGCGCCACGTCACCGGAAGAGGTCGGCCGCGTGGTGGAGA
>VSDC01000467.1:0-2182 GCA_047459275.1 Gemmatimonadota bacterium | reverse complement strand
CCCGCCCCCCCTCCCGGCCCGGGGCTCGGGGCGTAGGGGTTAGGGCTCGGGGGACCGCCCAGCCCCTACGCCCCAAGCCCTACGCCCCAAGCCCTACGCCCTAAACCCTACGCCCTACCCCCCAACACCTCCAACCCGTTTCCCTTCACGCCTCCAACACTGTACATTCCCCCAAACCGCGGCTCACCGGGGAGGCGGGACGGGCGCGGGGTGGGGAGGACGACGACCGGGATCGGGGAGGATCGGGGCGTGGGCCGCCGGTGCACCGGGGTCGCCCCCGGATACGTTACCCTGAGAACGAAGCGAGGTCGTGATATGTCACAGCTTCCTCCCGCCACCCTGGAGGGGTGGTACGCACTGCACCAGATATTCGCCCTGGATTGGGCCGCGCTGCATGGGCTGGATGCGACGGCGCGCACGCGCCTCGTCGCCGAGGCGCGCGAGCTGCTCGGCGAGCTCGCCAGGCCCGACGTCCCCGGCTGGAGCGCGTTCTACCAGCTCGTCGGCGGCGGCGCCGACACGCTCTTCATCCATTTCCGTGAAACGCCGGACGCCCTGGCCGACGCGCAGCTCCGGATCCGCCGCTCCGCGCTCGGGCCGTTCCTCCGCATCGAGTACGACTACACCTCCGTGACCGAGGCGGGGCTCTACCAGCCCACGGCCGAGGCCGCCCGTCAGGCGGAGCCGTATAGCCCGGAGTTCAACCGCATTATCGAGGAGGCCGCCGCGGCGGAGCGTGCGACGCCGCACGTCCAGTCGCGCCTCTACCCCAAGATCCCGGAGGGGATGCGCTACGTCAGCTTCTACCCGATGTCGAAGCGGCGCGTCCACCCGGACAACTGGTACACCCTCCCGGTCGACGAGCGGAACCGCCTCATGCGCGAGCACGGGCTCACGGGCCGTCGCTTCGGGAAGAAGATCTACCAGGTCATCACCGGCTCGGTAGGCCTCGACGACTGGGAGTGGGGCGTCACGCTCTTCGCCCACGACCTCCTCGACGTCAAGCGCGTGGTCACCGAGATGCGCTTCGACGAGGCCAGTTCCCGCTTCGGCGAGTTCGGCAGCTTCTACGTGGGCATCCTCCTCTCGCCGGAGGAGTGGGTGGAGAAGTTCTTGGGGGCGTGAGGGCTTAGGGCTTAGGGCTTAGGGCTCGGGGCTCAGGGCTTAGGGTCAAGAGTCAGGTACCCGCGGCCTGATCCGCCCGGGCGCCGTGCCCTATGCCCTATGCCCTATGCCCTATGCCCTATGCCCTATGCCCTAGGCCCTAGGCCCTAGGCCCTAGGCCCCAACACCTACCTCGCCCCCACCGCCTCCCTCACCCGCCTCGCAATCCACTTCGCCAGCTCCGGGTGCGGCAGCAGCCCCTCGCCATCGTACGCGATGGGAAGACCCTTCAGGTCGTTCGGCAGCTTCTGCATGCTGATGAACCCCTTCGAGATCAGGAGCGGCACGACGACGACGTCGCGCCCCGTCACCTCGTGCTGGAGCTGGATGATCTCCCGGATGCTGCGCACGGCCTCGGCGCGAACGGGCGCGGGCGCGTCGTCGCGCAGGAGCCCGACCTTCACGTCCCGGAACCCGGTCCGCGCGCGGATCGAATCCGCGATGGGCCGCAGGTTCGCCATCCACTCGGCGTGATCCTCCGCGGAGTTCGGGCCGTGCCCCACGATGAACAGCGCCTGCTCCCGCGGGTTCTCGGCCAGCGCAAGGGCGCGCTCGGCGAGGATCGTCGCAATCTCGAGCGACGCGTCCAGCGCCGGCGTCACCTGCATCGGCACCTCCACGCTCGGCCGCTCGATCCCGGCGTGATGCAGGTGGTGCATCATCACCTCGTCGAGCGTGTCCGTGAGTCCGGCCAGATAGCGGATCTGCTCGTAGTGGCCGCTGTGGCTCGAGGCGAGCAGCGGCACGACGACGATCCTCGTGGCCCCCTTCTCGACCAGCCGGGCGACCGCGTCCTGGAACCGGTAGTCCTTGGCCCCCTCGCCCATGAGGAAGCTGACCTCGACCGGGCCGCCCGTCTGCGCCGCGGCCGCGATCCGGAGCACCGGCGCGTTCCACTCCTCCGAGCCGCCGTGGGCGACGACGATCGTGCCGACCGTCTCGCCGGCCCCGAGCGGCGCCGGGGTCCCCATCGATTGCGCCAGCGCCGACCCCGTGCCCACGGCGAGCAGCGAGGCGA
>VSDC01000466.1:0-2184 GCA_047459275.1 Gemmatimonadota bacterium | reverse complement strand
GGACGCCCAGCGCCCGTCTTCCCGGACACCGGTTCGTTGATGACGGCCGCGGCGGTCTACACCCTCATCTTCGTAGGCGTCGCCTACCTGGTGTATCGAAACCGCGACCTGTGAAGCGGCTCCCGCCGGGACGGGGACGGCCGGAACCGTCCCCGTCCCGGCGCCGGCGCCGGCCTCACACGGGGTCCTCTTCCACCCGACTCTGCCAGATCCAGGACTTCAACGAGACGAGGAACTTCCAGCCATCGGTGCCGAGGCCCGGGATGGGGAGCATGTTGAGTGCGGCCCAGATGGTCGATAGCGCGCCGAGCGAATGGAGGGCGGCGGGCGCCCCCGTGGATCCGAGGAGGCGACGGAGCGCGCTCGACGCGGCGGCGAGCTCCGAGACGTCGCCGTGGAGGATGGCGGCCACCGCTCCCGTCGGGAACGCCCACAGCCACGCCGCGGTGACCGACGTTGCGTAACCGGCCGGCGAATCGGCCCCTGCGCCGAACGGAACCGCGTCGAGGCCGAACGCGAGCGCGCTCACCCAGAACACGACGAAGCCGAACACCACGTTCGACGCCGGGCCGCCGACGGCGATGAAGGCGGTCGTCGTGCCCGACCGCGGCGCCACGAAATCGACTCTCCCGCCGAAAGGAATCAGCCCGAGCTCGAAGTCGATCCCGAGCAGGCGGAACCGGGCAATGCGCGCGCCGCGCCCCACGACCACCCGGGTGACCTGCGTCCGTCGCAACGTGGCCGCGGCCAGATGGCCGAGCTCGTGCACCGTGGTCACGACCACGATCATGAGGAGGAAGAGGAGCGTCGCGGCCATCCCCGTACTCCCGGAGCCTGGATTTCGATCGTCCGTGGACGGTCCGCGACCGCCCCCTTTTCCCGGCATACGGCCTGCAACGTATCCGCCACGAGAGAGCCCGATGGCTCCGCGGCGGGCCCGCGCGCCGACTGCCGAACAGGAGGCCGCCCATGCGAGACATGTACGCCGGCGAACTGATGACGCCCGACCCGATCACCATCACGCCCGACACGCCGATCGCCGAGGCGGCTCGAGAGTTCCGGATTCACGACATCGGATTCTTGCCCGTCGTCGACAGCGACCGCAACCTCCAGCTCGTCGGCGTGATCACGGACCGGGACATCGCCTGCCGCTGCGTGGCCGAAGGGCACGACCCAACGAAATGTTCGGTCGAGAGCCACATGACCCGCGACGTGGCCGCCGCCAACCCGGGCGACCACGTGAACCGCGTCATGGAGCTCATGCAGGGCGCGCAGGTCCGGCGGATCCCCGTGGTGAGCGACACCGGCCGGCTACTCGGCGTCATCGCCCAGGCCGACCTCGCCGTCGAGGCGGTCGAGGAGGACGCCGTCAGCCCCCTCGACGTCGCCTACACCCTCGAGCGCATCAGCCTCCCCGCACACCCCCAGCGGAAGGGCGCGCACTGAGCACGGACCGGACGATCCGGACGCCGTGCTCCCGGCCGTTCTCGATGAATATCTGGTTCGGCCGCTTTCCGCCCGCGACGACGCCGGCCAGATAGACGCCGGGCACATCCGTCTCCATCGTCTCCGGATCGTGCGCCGGCACGCCGCTCTCCTCGTCGATCGTCACCCCGAGCGCCCGGAGGATCCACGGGTTCGGCGTGTAGCCGGTCATGGCGAAGACGAAGTCGTTCTCGATCTCCTCGACGCTCCCGTCGTCCTCCGAGCGAAGCAGCACGCTCTCCGGGCGGATCTCGGCGACGCGGTGGCGGAAGCGACCCCGGATCTCGCCCGCCTTCAGGCGACCCTGGATGTCCGGAAGGATCCACGGCTTGACGCCTGCGTCCAGCGTGTCGAGGAAGTGGACCAGCGTGACCCGGGCGCCCGAACGGAACAGGTCCAGCGCCGCCTCCACCGCCGAGTTGCCGCCGCCCACGACCACAACGTCCTGCCCGTAATACGGAAGCCCCTCGTGATAGTAGTGCGAGACCTTGGGCAGTTCCTCCCCCGGCACGCCGAGCAGGTTGGGATGGTCCCAGTAGCCCGTCGCGTCCACCACGTTCCAGGCACGATACTCGCCCGCGGCGCCGCTCGCCCGACGCGTGCGCAGCACGAAGCCGCCGCCCGGCGCGTGCTCCGCCCCTACGACCTCCTCGTACTGCCTCACGTCGAGCCCGAAATGCTCGACCACCCGGCGGTAGT
>VSDC01000465.1:0-2195 GCA_047459275.1 Gemmatimonadota bacterium | reverse complement strand
CAGCGCCGGCACCCACTTCCCTTCCGCCATCGTCTTCACCGCCGTGCGGAGCCCGCGACGCATGTCCTCCATCGCGTGCTCTCTCACCTCGTGGGCCCGGTCCATACGCAGCTCCGGCCCGTGACCCTCGGCGATCCCATCCGCCGCCGCGACACCGACCCCGTGCTCGTAGACCATCTTACCGCCCAGGTACGCGCTGTAGGCCACGGCGCCCATGGCGGCCAACCCCGTGGCCAGGTAACGAACGCTCGGCTTCTCCCGCCGCGCACGCGCGATCGCCATCGCCGTCGCCAGCGTCACGAAGCCCATGTTCAGCGTGCGGTGCGTCACCAGCAGATCATCGGCTCGCTTGCCCCGCAGCTCGACCTCCTCCTGGGCGATGAGGCCGAACACGCCGGCCAGGGCGCCCGTGGCCGCCGTCAAGGCCATGCCAAGCTTGCCTATGCCGAGAAGGGTACGGCTCCCCGTCAACTTCCCGAGGACATCCGAGCCGACCGACAGAGTCAGGAACGCGATGGGATAATGAACCAGTGCCGGGTGGACCTCCTGAAGGCGCATCGTCATGGTGGACTCCTCGATTGAGTGTTCACGCTCCCCGGGGCGCCCGCACCGCATGAATGACGCCACTGACGACATCGCTTCCCTCGGCCCGCTTCCGTCGCGCCCCCGGCCTCACACCACCTCGAAGTTCAGCATCATCCCCCCGTCCTCGTGCTCGAGGCGGTGGCAGTGGATCAGGTAGAGGCCGCGATAATCGCCGAAACGGACGAGGACGTCCACGACTTCGCCGTCCAGGAGGAGGACGGTGTCCTTCCACCCACGCTCCCACGGAAACACGCGCCCCCGCCCGCCGGACCGGGACACCACCTGGAAGTGCGTTCCGTGGACGTGGATGGGGTGCGGCGCACTCCCCTCTGCGCGGAAGGTCCAGCGCTCGACCTGGCCCAACGGGACCCGGAAATCAATCCGCTCCGGATCGAACCGCTTCCCGTTGATCCGAGAATGCCCCTCGAAGACGAAGGTCCGCTCGGCCCTGACCTGCGTCGGCGAGAGCGGCTCGATCATCGAGAGGCGCGTCGGGATGGGCGGTTGGTCCACCGGCTCCCCGTCCACCACCACGAACTCCAGGAGATCCCATCCCGACCGGAGGCATTGCAGCGCGATCCGCTCACCCGGAGCGTACTGCCGAAAGTCGACGAGGAGGTCGACCCGCTCCGCCGGGCCCAGTTCCACCCTGGACACGCTCTCCGGGACCTCGAGCAACCCGCCGTCGTTCCCGATGACCGTCATCGGGGCGCCGTTGCTCAGCGCCAGCCTGAAGACGCGGGCGTTCGAGCCGTTGAGCACGCGAAGCCGATAGCGCGCCCTGGCGACGTCGTGCTCGGGATAGGGCACTCCGTTGATGACCGGGAAATCGCCCCGGGGACTCGTCGGATCGCTCGCGTACCGGAGCGCACCGGACCGATCCACCCGCGCATCGCGAAGGACGAGCGGGAGCTCGTAATCCCCCGCGGGAAGTCCGAGCGCGTCCTCCTCCTCGTCATCGACGATCAGCACGCCCGCGAGTCCCCGGAATACCTGCTCTCCGACACGGTGGTGGGGATGCGGATGGTACCAGTACGTCCCCGCCCGCTGGATCACTTCGTAGCGGTATGCGAACTCGCGTTCCGGGCCGACGGGCCTCGTCGGGTGACCGTCCATCTCGGAGGGCACGACCATCCCGTGCCAGTGCACCGTCGTCTCTTGCTCGAGTCCGTTGCGGAACCGTACGTCCAGGAGGTCGCCCCGACGCACCCGGATCGTGGGCCCCGGGACCTCGTCGTTGTAACCCCAGGCCGGGGCGAACCGCCCGTCGCCGAGTGCGATCTCGGCGCCCCGCGACGCCACGAGCTCTCCCCTACCCGCCATCGGTCGGCCGAACCTCAACGGCGCCCGGACCGCCGGTTCCGGAAGCGTCGGCAAGTCCTCGCACGCCGCGCCGAGGGCCCAGCCCCCGACCGCCATCGCGCCCGCCGAAAGTGCAGTGTAGCGCAGAAATCTTCGTCGATCCATCGAGAAATCCTCCACTCCTCAAACCCTGTCCGCTCCGGCGGCCCCGTCGCCCGGCGACGCCGAGCCGGTCTGCAACTCCCGCGTCGCATCGCGCTGGCGCGCCGCGATCTCCTCCATGAACCCGGCGAGGAACTCAAGCTGGT
>VSDC01000464.1:0-2199 GCA_047459275.1 Gemmatimonadota bacterium | reverse complement strand
CGCCACACCGCGAGGATCCGGTCTCGCTGGTACCATGCCAGCGCGACCGCGCCGATCACGAGCAGGAGTGTGAACAATCGTCGCACGCAGCCTCCGAGCAGTCCCAACACTCGCCGATCCCTCTCCAACCGACCGACCGACTCTACCCCAGCGGGACGGACGCGATCCGCTCGTACCGCGCGCCGGTGGGCGACAGGTGGCTCTGCATCAGGTCGATCTCGCGGACCTGGACCCGTGCGTGTGCTCCGATGTGGCCCAGGATCGTCTCGAGCGCGCGGAACTCGCCGGCGCCGGCGTCGCGCACCGTCCGGCCAAGCGTGATGTGGGGCTGGAACGCGCGCAGCTCCCGCTCGAAGCCGAGGGGAGCGAACGCCCACTCCAGATCCTGCTTGAGGCCCCGGAGCGGCGGCGAGGCCTCGACACCGAGCCAGAGGACCCGCGGCCGACGCAGCGACGGGAACGCGCCGATCCCGCCCACCTGCACCTCGAAGGGGCGCGAGTTCGCCGCCGCGCTGGCCATGGCGTCGCGGATCGCGGCGAGCCGCTCGGGCGCGACCCAACCGAGGAACTTGAGCGTGACGTGGAACGACGTCGCCTCGACCCAGCGCACGGGAAAGCCGGCATCGCGGAGGGGCGCCGTCGCCTCGTGCAACGCATCCCGCACGTCTTCGGGAAGATTCAGTGCAACGAACAGTCTCATCATCCCAGCACGCGCTGGCCGCCTGGATGCATTACTCCTCATCGGGGATCAGTTCCAGGGCGACGTAGCGGAAGCCCAGCGCCTTGATCTCGGGCGCGAGCGCCGCCAGGACCGTGGCTTTTTCGCGGGGCGCCTCGACCGCGGCGATCTCGGACCGGTGCCCCGCGGCGCGCACCACGGCGCCCTCGACGCCCCGCTCGCGGAGCAGCCGCACTACGGCGGCGATGCGGGCGGCGACGTCCATCATCGCACGGCCTGGAGGCGGACGAGAGGTAGCCCCTCGTTCAGCGCCCCGCGACGGTACCCTTCGACGTCCAGCAAGACCCGCTCGAAGCCGACGTCACGGAGTTCCCGGGCAAGCGCGCCCGCCTGCGCGATCGCCCGCTCCATTTCGGCCGGCGCCACCTCGATCCGCGCCGCGTCACCGTGGTGGCGAACCCGGAACTCGCGGAAGCCCCGGCGCCGCATCGCCTCCTCCGCCGCCTCCACCTGCCGCAGCCGCTCGGGCGTCACGGAGAGCCCGTACGGCAACCGGCTCGCCAGGCACGGCGCGGACGGCTGGTCCCACGTCGGGAGCCCGAGACGTCGCGACAGTTCCCGGATCTCGGCCTTCGTGAGCCCGGCCTCCAGGAGCGGCGAGCGCACTCCCAGCTCCTGCGCCGCCCGCATCCCGGGGCGATGGTCGCCCGCGTCGTCCGCGTTCGAGCCGTCCAGCACGACCGCGTACCCCCGCGCCGCCGCGAGCGCCGTCAGCTTCGACCACAACTCGGTCTTGCAGAAGTAGCACCGGTTGGTCGGGTTGGCCACGTAGTTCGGATCCGACATTTCGTCGGTTTCGATCTCCTCGTGCGGGATCCCGAACTGCCGGACGCACGCCAGCGCCATCTCGAGCTGGACCGCCGGGTAGGTCGCGCTCCGCCCCGTCACGGCCAGCACGTTCTCCGGGCCGAGCACGTCCACCGCGACCTTGGCCAGGAAGACCGAGTCGACGCCGCCGGAATACCCGATGCAGACCGAGCCGCACTCGCGCAGGATCTCGACGAGCCGGGCGTGCTTCTCCTCCAGTGTCGCCATTCCGATCCGTACCTCCTCTCTCCCGCTCCGACCCGCCGGGAAGCTACCCATGCCCCGTCTCCGTTACAAGTTACCCCCGTGCCGCCCTCGTGGCGACGTGGAGGCGCCGGGCTGGCGATTCCGGAGCACTCTCCCGCCCATTCTACGGCGCGCGGACGAGCTCGGCCGGCCGGCCCGGCAGGTGCTTCAGCAGGGCCTCGCTCCGCAGCAGCGTCGGTGCCGCCGTGTGCGTGCTCATGAAGAACGCCAGCGCCGACTCCGTCCTGAGCGAGCCGTGCGTCCCCGTCACATCCACGAGCAGATCGGCGGCCCGGCTGCCGAAGTGGTAACCGGGCGCGAAGCTCACGACCACGTTCGCCGGGTTGCGCACCGCGCTCCTCAGTCCCGCCACGATGCGACGGAGCGAGTCGATGTAGGGCGTCTCC
>VSDC01000035.1:0-10721 GCA_047459275.1 Gemmatimonadota bacterium | reverse complement strand
GTGGAATACTTCGTGCGTGGCGCCGGGCGGAGCTTTTCCCCCTTTCAGGAGGTTGTGATGGCTACGCGTGCACCGAGTCGGTTTTCCTCCCCGTGGGATGCAATCCGGGACATGCGCGAGCAGATGGACGCGTTGCTCCGCGCGACGCTCCGCGGCCCCGACGGGTACGTTGCGGAGTTCGAGCCGGCCGTCGACATCACCGAACGAGACGACGCGCTGGTGCTGACCGCCGAGCTCCCGGGGATGCGCCGCGAGGACATCGAGGTCGAACTGGACAACAACGTGCTCACGATCCGGGGCGAGAAGAAAGAGGAACGGGAGGAGAAAGGAGAGGAGCGCTACCTCTACGAGCGACGCTTCGGGAGCTTCTCGCGGTCGTTCACGCTGCCGCGGACCGTGGATCCGGACCGGATCAGCGCGCGTTACGAGCGGGGTGTGCTGACCGTGACGCTGCCGAAGTTGGAGGAAAGCAAAGGCAAGCGAATCGAGGTGGAGGGCGGCGAGGAGGAGTCGTGAGGCGGCGGGACACGCCTCCCGGCGGGAGACAGTCGACGGGTCGTCGTCGCGATCCCGCGACGGAAGGCTACGAAACGGATTACCTGCGCAACGTGCGCTGGGACTACCGCACCGGTTACGGCTCGGGGCAGCCGGACGACCCTTACCGTGGCGGCGGCTCGTTCGGGCGCGGGTATGGGCGGGTCGGCGACCTGGGCGCGCGCAGCCCCGAGCCCGGGCCGCCGCCGCGCCCGGGGCGGAGCGCGCCGTACTACCGCGAGCACCCAGGCGGATACCGCGGCGAGTCGCGTCCGCGCGAGCCGGGAAGGGCGGCGCGGGGTGCGGAGCGGGGCTATCCCTACTTCGGAAGCGCCGCGGCGATCGAGGGCGCCCAGGGCTACCCGCCCGAGGACGTGCTCCACCCCGAGGCGTACTCGTCGACCCTCGGCTGGGACCGTCCCCACTACGCGGGCGAGTACGAGCCGCAAGGCGACGCCGCGGGACGCAGGCCGCGGGGCGGCCGGGGCGGCCGCGCCTACAGCCGTCGTCGCCCAGGCGACCGCTGACGCGGTCGCGGCGACGCCCGCGCCGCACTGGCTCACGGCGTGCCCGGCGACGACTCCGCCTCCCTCGGCCGCGCCTCGCCCGAAGGGCGCGGGCCGCGCCAGGGGCGGTGCGTCAGGCCGCGGAGCACGTCGAGGAAGCCACTCGCGACGTGGGCCGCCAGCTCCTCCGGGCGGATCGAGTCGGTGCGCCACCGCCAGACGCCCACCTGAACCCAGTCATCGTCGAGGACCACGCACGCTGGAGCCGTCGGATCCCCTCCGGCGACGTATTGCGCGGCCAGGTCCGGGAAATCGCGGACCGGGAAGAGGCGCAGCTCGACGCCCCCGGCCACTCCGGCCTGGTCGCAGCACCTGGCCACGATCGGTACCACTTCCCGAGCCGCCTGGCTGCCCGGATCGAAGGCGCAGGCCACGTAACGGGGCGTCGGTACGCTCTGGTACTCCGCGCGGAGGTTGCCGAGCGCGGTCGCGTCGAATCGGGCTCGCCACGCGGCGCCCTCCTCGCCGAGGCGCTCCAGCCAGTCGTCCCAGGTGAAGCCGTCGCGGAACCGATCGCGAGAGATTGGCACCGGGCCTCTCCTTTCGGTTCGGTGGAATCGAGCGATCGACCGGCGTCGAGAACCGAGATCCGCCGGTTCCTGTCCGGTGCCGTGACTCGCAAAGACCGCACCGAGGCCCCCTCACCGGCCGTCACTCGAGCGACGTGAGGAACTCTAGGAGTTCCGCGTGGATCGCCGGGTTGCCGGCGAGGACCGAACCTCCGGTGCGGAAGTCGAGCGGCGAGCCATCGACCCGTGTGATCACCCCGCCGGCCTCGCGGACCAGGAGTGCGCCCGCCGCGTAGTCCCACGGCGCGAGCGTCAGCTCCCAGAAGCCATCGAGGTACCCCGTGGCGAGGTGGCAGAGATCGATCGCAGCCGAGCCGCCGCGTCGCACGCCCGAGGTCCTCCGGAGGAGGCCATCGAGTTGCGGCAGGTAGCGCGGCAGCTCGTGGGGCGTCTTGAACGGGAAGCCGGTCCCGATGAGCGCGAGCTGGAGGCGGTCGATCCCCGAGACCCGGACGGGCGCCCCGTCCTTGAATGCCCCGCCGCCCCGCGTGGCCGTCCACTCCTCGCCCGTGGCGCCGGAGACGACCGCCGCCGCGACCAGCTCGCCTCGGTGCAACACGGCGACGGAGGCGGCGTACATCGGGTAGCCGTGGAGGTAGTTGGTCGTCCCGTCGAGGGGATCGACGACCCAGAGCCACTCGGCGGTGAGCGGATCTTTCGGCGGCGCGCCGGCGGACTGGTCCGCTGCCGTCTCGGCTTCCTCGGCGAGGAAGGCATGGTCGGGGAATCTGGAGCTCACGAGGTCCAGGATCCGCTCCTCGGCCTCGCGGTCGACGTGGGTGACGAAGTCGAAGCCGCCTTTCTCGGACCAGTCCTCGACACGAACCCTTCCGAGGTGGCGTCGGTGTACCTCTGCGGCGGCGCGGGCAGCATCCCGCGCGGTCTCGAGGAGTTCCTGGTATTCCGTGGTTGCGCTCATGTGTATCCGTTCCCGGCGGCGTGCCTCGACCGGACATCGCGGTGCAGTCGAGCCCGTACGCCGCTCGTCCCTTCCATACCCGTTTCGACGCGGCCGCCTCGACCGCGGCAGCGCCCGGCGGTGCCATTCCCGGTTGCTCCCCGGCCCGGCGACATGGTAGCTTCCAGGAACGACAACGCAAACCCCCAGAGGAAGTAAGGATTCGTGTCGATGGCGCCCAAGCGCGTTTTCAGCGGCGTGCAGCCCACGGGCGAGGCTCACCTGGGGAACTACCTCGGTGCGTTCAAGCAGTGGGTCGAGCTCCAGGACGTCGTGGATTGCATCTTCTGCATCGTGGACTACCACGCGATCACGGTCGCGTACGATCCGGCGGAGCTGCCGAAGCGTACTTTCGACATGGCGGTCAGCTTCCTGGCCGCGGGCCTGGACCCCGACAAGTGCACGATCTTCGTACAATCGGCGGTGCCGGAGCACACGGAGCTCGCCTGGCTCCTCAACACCGTGACGCCGCTCGGCGAGCTGGAGCGGATGACGCAGTTCAAGGACAAGAGCGCCGGGATGGAGTCGGTGCCGGCCGGGCTCCTCAACTATCCCGTCCTCCAGGCGGCAGACATCTTGCTCTATCGGGCGGATGCGGTGCCGGTCGGCGAGGACCAGCTCCAGCACCTCGAGCTGACGCGTGAGATCGCGCGTCGCTGGAACCGGCTGTTCGGCGACTACTTCCCGGAGCCGCAGGCGCTGGTGGGCAAGGCCGGACGGATCCGTGGCCTCGACGGCGAGTCGAAGATGAGCAAGTCCCGCGGAAACACCGTGGGGATGCTCGAGTCCCCGGAGTCGATCGCGGCCAAGGTGCGCAACGCGGTGACGGATCCGCAGCGCGTCAAGCGGACCGACCCGGGGAGGCCGGAGGTCTGCAACGTCTTCACGCTCCACGGCTTCTTCACTCCCGCCGAAGACGTTGCCCGGATCGCACAGGGCTGCCGGTCCGCGGAGCTCGGGTGCGTGGAGTGCAAGCGGATGCTGGCCGAGTCGATCGCCCGCACGTTCGAGCCGATGCGGGAACGGGCGGCCGAGCTCGCCGCGCACCCGGAACGGGTGCACGAGATCCTCGGCGACGGCGCCGCCCGGTGCCGCAGACTGGCACAGGAGACGATCCGGGAGGTGCGGGAGCGCATGGGCTTCTACAAAGGCGTGCCGGCCCCCGCACTCCCCTGAACCAGGGGGCGTCATGCGGGAAGAGCGCCGGGGCCCCGCCCCGAACGATCTGCCCAACGAACTGCCGGGAGAGCATCGGAGCCTGGAAGCGCTGCGGGCGCATCAGCTCAGCTCCGCGCCCGGCCGCGAGGCCCGCGGCCGGGTGGGTCGGCCTGCGGACGGCGTACTCGTCCAGGTTTGCCTGGAGTGCGGAAAAGAGTACATTTTCGACGAGCGGCCGCCGAGCGGCGACCTCGTCTGCGAGAAGTGCGGCAACGGCGTGTTCCGCTCCTTCTTTTCCGTGGCCGGGTACGACGACGTGGAAGCCGACTTCATCCGGTCGACGGAGCGCGACCTCGCGCCGAACGACGATGAGTCCGACGTGACCCGGTCCGACATCATCGACCTGAACAACCCCTGAGTCCGATGGCCGATCCCCGGTTCACCGGCGCCGCCGTGGCGCTAGTCACGCCTTTCGACGAGAACGGCGTCAACGAGCGAGTGCTGCGAGAGCTGGTCCGCTTCCATCACCGGGAGGGGACGGATGCGCTGGTGGTGTGCGGCTCGACCGGGGAGGCGGCCACGATGACGCCGGAGGAGCAGCGTCGCGCGATCGAGATCGTGGTCGAAGAGAACGCGGGCAAGCTCCCGGTCATCGCCGGGTGCGGCGGAAGCGACACGGCGCGGGTCGCGGAGCTGGCGCGCCAGGCGCGGGAGGCCGGCGCCGACGCGGTGCTCGTGAGCGCGCCGCCGTACAACAAGCCGACGCAGGCGGGGTTGATCGCGCACTTCCGGGCGATCATGGACGCCGCGGACCTGCCGGTCGTCCTCTACAACGTGCCCGGGCGGACGGCGGTCAACATCCTCCCTGAGACGATCGCCGAGCTCGCGCAGGACGAGCGGGTCATCGCGGTGAAGGAAGCGTGCGGCGATATCGTGCAGGTCGCGGAGCTGGCCCGTCTGGTCGGCGACCGGGTCGCGATCTGGAGTGGCAACGACGATCAGATCGTGCCGATCCTCTCGTTGGGCGGCACGGGGGTGATCAGCGTGCTCGCGAACGTGGCGCCGGCGGACACGAGCCGGATGGTGCATGCGTTCCTGGCGGGCGAGTGCGGCGAAGCGGCGGCGCTACAGCTCCGCTACCTCCCCGTGGTCCGGGCGCTCTTCGCGGAGCCGAACCCGATCCCGGTCAAGGCCGCGGTCGAGTGGCTGGGCTTCGAGGTCGGCCCGGTCCGTCTCCCCCTCACGCCGATCTCGCCCGGCGCCCGCGAGAAGCTCCTCGACGCGTTGCGCGAGGCCGGAATCCGCCCGGGACGCTGAGCCGCATGGCCACCCGCATCGTCGTCTCCGGCGCCAGAGGGCGCATGGGACGGGCCGTGGCGGCGCTCGCCGCTGCTGCGGACGACGTCGAGCTGGTCGGCGGGCTCGGCCGCGAGGCGGCCGAATTGCCGGGCGCGTACGAGCGGATCGTGCCGCCGGAGGAGGCGGCCGGGCTGGTCGCCGAATGCGACGTCGTCGTCGACTTCTCCGCGCCCGAGTTCCTCGCCCGCGTGCTCGACTCGGTCCCGCTGGACGGCCGGGCGCTGGTTGTCGGGACGACGGGGCTGGACGACGCGCTGCAGCATCGGATCGACGCACTTGCCGAGCGCGCGGCGGTGCTCGTCGCCGCCAATTTCAGCGTGGGCGTGAACCTGCTCCTCTCGCTGGTCGAGGAGGCGGCGCGGCGGCTGCCTGCGGATCGTTACGACGTCGAGATCGTCGAGGCGCATCATCGGGGGAAGGCGGACGCGCCGAGCGGCACGGCACTGGCGCTCGGCCGGGCCGTCGCCGAGGGGCGCGGGATCGACCTCGAGACTGTCCGGCGCGACGGGCGGACGGGCCGGCCGGGCGCGCGCCCGACCGGCGAGATCGGTTTCCACGCGATCCGCGGCGGCTCCGTGGCCGGGGCGCACAGGGTCCTCTTCCTGGGCGCGCTGGAGCATCTCGAGCTGGCGCACACCGCGTTCGACCGTTCTCTGTTCGCCGAGGGTGCGCTCGTCGCGGCGCGCTGGATGGCCGGCCGGACGCCGGGCCGCTACACCATGCGCGACGTGCTGGGGCTGGATCGATAGGGAGGCGGTTTTGGATTACCAGGCCATACGCGACATCATCGCGAACTCCAAGAAGACGACGCCGGTCAAGGTCTACGTCCGGCACGACGGCGAGCTCGCCGTCGAGGACGGCGCCGAGCTCAAGGCATTCCCGACGGGCGCCGGGACCACGATCCTGGTGGGGGAGTGGGACCGGGTGCGTGAGGTGCTCGCGCGGGAGGCGCCGAAGATCCGCTACCACCACCTGGAGAACGACCGGCGCAACTCGGCCGTGCCGCTCCTGGACCTGAAGGGCGTCAAGGCGCGGATCGAGCCCGGCGCGGTCATCCGGGACGGCGTCGAGATCGGCGACCACGTGATCGTGATGATGGGCGCGGTCGTCAACATCGGCGCCGTGATCGGCGAATCGACGATGATCGACATGAACGCGGTCGTCGGCGCGCGGGCGATCGTGGGGCGGGACTGCCACATCGGCGCGGGCGCGGTCCTGGCCGGCGTGCTCGAGCCGCCGAGCGCGGAACCCGCCGTGATCGAGGACGGCGTGCTGGTCGGAGCGAACGCGGTCATCCTCGAGGGGTGCCGCGTGGGGAAGGGAAGCGTCGTCGCGGCGGGCGCGGTCGTGGTCGACGATGTCCCGCCGGGCGTCGTCGTGGCCGGGCAACCGGCGCGGGTGATCAAGGCGGTCGACGACAGGACGCGCGATAAGACCGGCCTGCTCCGGGAGCTGCGCCGGCTCAACGACTGACGGACGGGAGGGGCTCGGTGGTTGCGCCGCAGTGGGTCGAGGGGCTCCAGGAGTGGAACCAGGCCCTCTCGTTCCTACGCCTCGACCTCCTCTTCCGCTTGCTCCTCGCGGCCGTCCTCGGCGGGGCCATTGGCCTAGAGAGGGAGGTCCGAGGGAAAGCGGCCGGATTCAGGACGAACTTGCTGATCTGTGTGGGCGCCACGCTCCTCATGGAGCTTTCCATCGGGGTTTCGGCGCTGGTCGACCCGGCCCAGACGAACGCCGACCCGGCACGGATCGCCGCGCAGATCGTGAGCGGGATCGGCTTCCTGGGCGCGGGGACCATCATCCAATCCCGCGGGAGCGTGGTCGGGCTCACCACGGCGGCGACGCTCTGGGTGGTCGCGGCGATCGGCATGGCCGTCGGCGCGCGGGCGTACGTCGAAGCGGTCGGGACGACGATCCTCGTGTTCATCGCGCTGATCGCCCTCAGCAGGGTGGAGGAGTCGATCATCCGGCGGCGGTTCGAGCGCCGGGTCGAGGTGGTGATGGACATGAGCCCCGGGCTCCTCGGAGCGGTCCGCGAGGCGTTCCTCGAGGCCGGCTTCATTGTGAAGCTCACGGACGTCGAGCGGGAGGCGCAGCACGTCGTGGCGTCGTACGACATCTCCGGGTCCCGCGCCCAGTGGCCGGGCGTGGTGGATCGGCTCATCCAGATGGAAGGGGTCCACAAGGTCACGCAGATCTGAACCGATCGTCCGTTCGAATTCTTCACGGTCTCCCATGCGCCGCCTGGTCGTGGACTTCGCAGACACCCGTCCGATCTTCCGCATGCCCGATTGGGTTGCGGAGCGGCTGCGGGCCGCGCTGCCGGCCGACTGGAGCATGTACGTGGTCACCGCGCCGGCCTACGGTTCCGGCGACGGGGCCGGCGCCGCATCTGCCGAGGCACTCGAGGCGGTGCGGGACGCGGAGGTCTACTTCGGCTACGGGATCCCGCCGGAGATCCTTCGCCACGGCCGCGGGCTGCGCTGGGTGCACACCGGCACGGCGGGGGTGGCCGGGTCGCTCACGCCGGAGATGCGGGCGAGCGACGTCGTCTTCACCAATTCCGCGGGCGTGCACGGGCCGGCGATGGCCGAGACCGTGCTCGCGATGATGCTGCACTTCGCCCGGGGGCTCGACTTCGCGGTGATGGCGCAGGCCGCGGGGCGCTGGGACAAGGCGGCGTTCGACGGGGAGGACGCACCGGTCCGCGAGATTGCGGGAAGCACCGTCGGGATCGTAGGCTATGGCGGGATCGGCAGGGAGGTGGCGGCTCGGGCCCGCGCCCTCGGCGCCCGGGTCGTTGCGCTGAAGCGGCGGCCGGCTCCTCCCGGAGACGATGTGGAGATCGTCTACGGCCCGGACGGGCTCCGTCGCATCCTGGCCGAGAGCGACTACGTCGTCCTCTGCGCGCCGGAGACGGCGGAGACGCGGGGGATGATCGACGCCGCCGCGCTGAGCCTCATGCCGCGGCATGCGGTCCTGGTCAACGTCGGGCGGGGTGGGCTCCTCGACGAAGAGGCGCTGGCCGACGCGCTGCGGACCGGTCGGCTCCGCGGCGCCGCGCTCGACGTCTTCGCGACCGAGCCTCTCCCGGAGGCAAGTCCGCTCTGGCGGCTGCCCAACGTGCTGATCACCCCGCACGTTTCCGCGTACACCCACAGGTTCTGGGAGCGGGAGCTGGCCCTCATCGAGGACAACATTGCCCGGTATCTCAGCGGGCGGCCGCTCCGAAACGTGGTCGACAAGGAAGCCGGTTATTAGATCGAGGCCGACGGGGCCCCGGATATCGGGCCAAGCCCAGTGAAGGTGACATGATCGAGATCCTGAAGTCGGCGATCCAGCAGGGCGCATCGGACATCCACATCAAGGCCGGGGATTACGTGCGGGCCCGGCTCAAGGGGGATCTGGTCCCGATCTCGCGCCAGCAGCTCACACCGGACCAGGTGCGGCAGCTGGCCATGCGGCTCATCCCCCAGTGGGACAGGGACCGGATCGACGACCTCCGGGACTACGACTGCTCCTGGGGCGCGCCCGGGCTCGGGCGCTTCCGCATCAACCTCCTGCGCCAGCGCGGCACGCTCGGGATCGTCATGCGCGTGATCCCCATCGAGATCCCGAGGTTGGAGCAGCTCAATCTGCCGCCGGTGCTGACGCGCATCGCTGATTCGGAGCGCGGCCTGGTGCTCGTGACCGGGGTGACGGGCTCGGGGAAGAGCACCACGCTCGCGGCCATGATCGGCCACATCAACCGGACGAAGCGGAAGCACATCATCACCCTCGAGGACCCGATCGAGTTCCTGCACCGGGACAACCTGAGCTCGATCACGCAGCGCGAGGTGGGGACGGACACCGAGTCCTTCGCGACCGGGCTGCGTGCGGCGCTGCGCGAGGACCCGGACGCGATCCTCGTCGGTGAGATGCGCGACACGGAGACGATCGACACCGCGATCAAGGCGGCCGAGACCGGGCACCTCGTCTTCTCGACGCTCCACACGCAGAACGCGGTGCAGACGATCTCGCGCATCGTGGCGGTCTTCCCGCCCGAGGAGCAGGAGATCGTGCGCGTACGGCTCTCCGAGACGCTCGTGGCAGTGATCAGCCAGCGCTTGCTCCCCCGGAAGGATGGTGCGGGCCGCATCGCCGCGTGCGAGATCATGATCACGACCGCCGCGATCCGGGAATGCATCCTCAATCCCGAGCGGACCGAAGAGATCTTCGAGCTGATCGCGGAAGGCCGCGAAACGTACGGATCGCAGACCTTCGACCAGCACCTCATGGAGCTCGTCTCGTCGGGCATCGTCGAGTACGAGGTCGCCAAGGCGGCGGCGAACAATCCGTCGGACTTCGAACTGAAGATGAAGACCCTTGCCTGACCGTGGCCCGTGGTTCGCCGGCATCATCGTGCCGGTGACGACGCCTTTCGACCCGGTGACGGGCGACATCGCCCCGATCCATTTCCGCGACAACCTGCGTCGCTGGGTCGCGCATCCTCTCGACGGCTTCCTCCTCTTCGGCTCGACGGGGGAAGGGATCCTGTTGGAGCTGGAGGAGAAGGAGCGGCTGCTCGGGTACGCCCGTGACCTGGTGCCTTCGGACCGGTCCATCATCGTGGGGATCAGCGCCGAATCGACGCGCTCGGCCATTGCACAGAGCCGTCGCCTGGCCGAGGCCGGCGCGGATGCCGTGCTGGTGCATCCGCCCGTCTACTTCGGTTCGGTCCTCACCGACGCCGCGTTGCGCGATTTCTACGTGGCCCTCGCCGATGCGTCGCCCGTTCCGGTCCTCGTCTACAACATGCCGAAGTACACGAGGATCAACCTGGAGCCGGGGCTGGTCGGCGAGCTCGCGCGGCACCCGAACGTGGCCGGACTGAAGGATTCGTCCGGCGACCTGAAGCGGTTCGCCGCGTACACGGAGGCGTGCGGGGGAGAGTGCAGCCTGCTGGTGGGGAGCGGCGCGCTCCTGTACAGCGCCCTCGAGCTCGGCGCGACGGGAGGGATCGTGGCGCTCGGGCTGCTCGCGCCGGCGGAGTGCACGGCGCTGTATCGCGCGTTCATCTCGGGAGAGAGCGCCGACGCGGGCCTCATCCAGGAGCGGATCGGCCCGGTCCACAAGGAGATCGTCGGCCGCTTCGGCGTGCCCGGGGTCAAAGCCGCGCTCGACCTGCTCGGCTACGCTGGCGGGAAGACGCGGCCGCCTCTCGTGAATCTGTCCCCGCGGGAGCGGGAGGAGGTGGCGCGGGTTCTGCAACGTGCGGGGTTGCTTTGAACTACGCGCTCCGGAGGTCACGGGCGGATGGAGTCCCGCACGGAGGCGAGGGGACAGCGAGCCGGGGCCGTTGACCCCGAGGTTGACGCGGCGCGCCACGCGATCCGGGTGCTGTCCCGGCCGCGCATGACGGGGAGCCCGGGCGCCGCGGAGGTGGAACTCCTGCTCCGTGGAGCCTTCGAGGAGCAGGGTTACGAAGTCCAGGAACTGCCCTTCCAGTTCTCTGCCTGGCCCGGCCGGTTCGGCGTCTCCGCCCTCGGCGCCGTGACGCTCCTCGGCCTGGGCGCGGCGACGTATGCCCTCGCCTCC
>VSDC01000463.1:0-2224 GCA_047459275.1 Gemmatimonadota bacterium | reverse complement strand
CTCCTCCATGAGCTTCTGTCGCTCGAGCTGTTCGCGGACTCGGCTGCGCAGTTCGGGGTCGTCCCAGGAGTACTCGCCGGCTTCCGTCAGCTCGGTCACCCTCACGACGACCCAATGCTTCCCCTCGCCGACGCCCGTGAGGCGGAACGGCTCGAGGACCTGCCCCTCCTCGACGTTGGCCAGCGCGTTGGCGTACGGCCCGGGCAGGTCCGCGAGACCATCGCGGAGGAGCGGCCCGACCCGGGGCGCCAGGAGGCTGTTCGGGGCCTGGAGGGCCGGGTCGCCGTACCGTGCCACGAGGGAATCGATCGGCTCACCCTCGCGCATCCGTTGTGCGACCTCCCGGGCGATCTCCTGCGTGCGCGCGTAGTCCTCCTCCGTCATCTCCGGGATGATGAGGATGTGACGCGCGTGGCGTTCCCCGCCCTTGACCCGCTCGACCTTGATGATGTGGAAGCCGAAGCTCGTCTCGACGACGTTGCTGATCGCGCCGGGCGGCAGGGAGAAGGCCGCGCGCTCGAACTCGGGCACCATCTGGCCCATACGGAACCAGCCGAGATCGCCGGCGCGCTCGCGGCCGCCCGGCTCATCCGTGTAGCGCCGCGCCATCTCCTGGAAATCGGCGCCCTTTCGGAGCTGGGCCAGGATCTCCTCCGCCTCGGCCCGGGCGGCTTCCCGAGCGGCTTCCGTCGGGCGCGGCCGGACCACGACCTGCTCGAACGAGATCGTGGCCGGGCGCTGACCGAGATTCTGACGCTGCGATTCGAAGAACTCGCGTGCTTCCGCTTCCGTGACCGGCGGCGGACGGCGCTCGCGCTGCAGCGATGAGATGTACGCGTCGATCATCCGCTGGCGGCGGATCTGCACCGCGAGCTCCTCACGGTATTCGTTGAGCGTCATCCCGGTCTCACGAATGGCCTGCGTGAAGGCCAGCTCTCCGCCGAGCGCCTGGCGCTGCCGTGCGATCTCGCGGTCGACGAGGCGCGTCACTTCCGAGTCCTCGACCGTGATGGAGTCACGGGCCGCCGCCTGGATGACGAGCAGCTCGTTGATCGCCCCCTCGAGCGCTTCACGGTAGAGGCGGTCGAGCACCGCAGGATCCTCGGGCATGGTTTGCCCCCGCGCGGCGAGGAGGCGGAACACGCGCTCGTCGAGGTCGGTCTTCAGGATCACGCTGTCGCCGACGACGGCGACGACGCGGTCGACCACGGTGCCGGCCGGGACAGGCGCCTGCGCCCGGAGCGGCGCACCGAATGAGAGCACGACCAGGGTGAGGACGGCTGTGCGCAGTCGGTTCATGACGCCTCGAGATCGAGGTGGAACGACACGGGGCCGGCGCGCCCGCACCGGCCCCCGGTTATATCCCGTCATCCGGCCGGGGTTCCTGCGGCCGGCTAACTCGCGACGGAGTCTCGCGCGCCGGCCGCGGGCGCCGGTTGGCGCGGAGCCGGCATGCTCATCCGGTTCACCTGGACCCGCTCGACGACCTTCGGGATCGCACGAGCGAAGACCTCGCCTTCGCCTTCCTCGCGGAGCGTGAAGGCCAGGACGCCCAGGTTGAACATCTGCTGCTCGCCCCGGACGACGCGCTCGATGAAGCCGTTGACGCGTCGCTCGAGCGCCTGCGCGGGCGTCTCGCCCTCCACCGGCACGATCCCACCCAGGCCGAGGGTACGGATGATTTCGGCGATCTGGGTGCGAACCTCGTTGGTCACGGAATCCCGCTCGGCCGGCGTGACCGAGAGCCCCTTGCGCTGCGCATCGGCGAGCAGGATCTCGTCGCGCGCGATCCTCTCCAGGAGCATGACCAGGTTCTCCTCGCCCATCGCCGCGAGCTGCGCCCTACTGCTCGGGTTCGTACGCGTCCGGATCCACTTCAGGTACTCCGCCGCGGTGAGGGAACCGCCATCGTACACGACGAGGGCGCGAGAAGCCGCGCGGCCGCGCAGCTCCATCTCGGGCTTGGAGGCGAGGTTGCGGGCGACCTCGGCGGCGCCGTCCTGGACCTTGAGCTCGAGCGAGCCGGTGATCCCCTCGACGTAGGCCTCCTGCGCCTCGAAGATCCGCTGCTGCAGGACATGCGCACGGAAGGCATCCTTGATGTCGTCGAAGTTCGGCATGCGCCGCTCTTCGACCTTGATGATGTGATAGCCGAACGGCGACTCGACAACGTCGCTGATCTCGCCGACGTCCAGGGCGAAGGCGGCCTGCTCGAACGGCGCCA
>VSDC01000462.1:0-2226 GCA_047459275.1 Gemmatimonadota bacterium | reverse complement strand
AAGCAGTTCTTCCCGAAGAACGCGGTCGAGTACTTCATCTCGTACTACGACTACTACCAGCCCGAGGCGTACGTCCCCGCCACGGACACCTACATCGAGAAAGACGCGTCGATCAACGAGGACATCGAGCGGCTGCGGCTGCGGGCCACGTCGTCGCTCATGGAGCGGGAGGACGTGATCGTGGTCGCCTCGGTCTCGTGCATCTACGGCCTGGGCGATCCCCGCGAGTACCGCGAGATGATGCTGACGCTGCGCACGGGGCAGCAGATCTCGCGGCGGGAGATCCTCGAGGCGCTGGTCCGGATCCAGTACAGCCGGAACGACTACGAGTTCACGCGCGGCACGTTCCGTGTGCGGGGCGACGTGGTCGAGGTCTACCCCGCGTACGACGAGCAGGCGATCCGCATCGAGCTGTGGGGCGACGAGATCGAGCGGATCAGTCGCTTCGACCCGCTCACGGGGGAGACGATCGTCCGGCTGCCCCGGACCGCGATCTACCCGGCCACGCACTTCGTGACGCAGCGACCGACGATCGAGCGGGCGGTCGAGCGGATCCGGGCGGAGCTCGAGGAGCGGCTCGCGGAGCTGCGGTCGGAAGGGAAGCTCCTGGAGGCGCAGCGGCTGGAGCAGCGGACGAACTTCGACATCGAGATGCTCCTCGAGCTGGGGACGTGCCCGGGGATCGAGAACTACTCCCGGCACCTGACGGGGCGTGCGGCGGGCGAGCGGCCGGCGTGCCTCTTCGACTACTTCCCCGAGGACTTCCTGGTCATCGTCGACGAGTCGCACCAGACGCTGCCGCAGCTCCGGGGGATGTACAACGGCGACCGGGCGCGGAAGCTGACCCTGGTCGAGCATGGGTTCCGGCTCCCGAGCGCGCTGGACAACCGCCCGCTCACGTTCGAGGAATGGGAGGAGCTGGTCCCGCGCGTGATCTTCGTCTCCGCGACGCCGGGCGACTACGAGCTGGAGAAGTCGGGCGGCGTCGTCGTCGAGCAGCTCATCCGCCCGACGGGGCTGCTGGACCCCGAGGTCGAGGTGCGGCCGGTCAAGGGGCAGATCGACGACCTGATCGCGGAGATCCGGGAGCGCGAGGCGCGGGGCGAGCGGGTCCTCGTGACCACGCTGACGAAGCGCATGGCCGAGGACCTGACCGACTACCTGCAGCAGGTCGGGATCCGGGTGCGCTACATGCACTCGGACATCGATGCCATCGAGCGGGTCGAGATCCTGCGCGACCTGCGCCTCGGCAACTTCGACGTGCTGGTCGGGATCAACCTGCTGCGTGAGGGGCTGGACCTGCCGGAGGTGTCGCTGGTCGCGATCCTGGACGCGGACAAGGAAGGGTTCCTGCGGGACGAGCGGTCGTTGATCCAGACGATCGGGCGGGCGGCGCGGAACGCGCAGGGGAAGGCGATCATGTACGCCGACCGGATCACCGGCTCCATGGCGCGGTGCATCGAGGAGACGAACCGCCGCCGCGAGATCCAGAAGCGGTACAACGAGGAGCACGGGATCATCCCGCAGACGATCATCAAGAGCGTCGAGGAGGTCACGCTGAGCACGCGCGTGGCGGACGCGCGGAGCGAGGCGCCCGGGCGGGTGGCCGAGCCAAAGCCGAGCTACGCGGCCGAGGTCGACCTCGAGGAGTGGATCAAGATCCTCGAGCACCAGATGCGGGAGGCCGCGGCGGTGCTCGACTTCGAGCGCGCGGCGTTGCTGCGTGACCAGATCTTCGAGGCGAAGGCGAAGCTCGCCGGGAAGGCGACGGGGGCCGGTGCGGAGACGGCGCCGGCGAAAGAACCCGGGAAGGCGACGGCGCGCCGGGCGTGAGGCGGGGAGCACGAGCTCGGGGGTGGCCGTTTGAGCATCGGACCGGCGGGGCGCGGTCGAAGGAGGGGCGTGGTGGTTGGCGAGATCGGACCGGTGGAGCTCACGGAAGCGGAGCTGGAGGCGTGGGGGGAGCGGATCGGCGCGAGCGTGGCCGTGCCCGTCGTCTTCGCGCTGCGTGGGGAGCTCGGGGCGGGGAAGTCGGTGCTGGCACGTGCGATCGCGCGGGGCGCGGGGGTCGCGGGGCCGATGCCATCGCCGACCTTCAACCTGGTTTTCCGCTATCACGGCACGAGGGGCGTGGACGTCTGGCACCTCGACCTCTATCGTCTCGAGGACCCGGACGACGTCTGGGAGCTGGGCTGGCGCGAGCTCGGCTCGGGCGACGACATCGTG
>VSDC01000461.1:0-2247 GCA_047459275.1 Gemmatimonadota bacterium | reverse complement strand
GGGTGGATGTAATACTGATCCTCGCCCTCGTAGATGCAGTCCACCGGGCAGACCTCGACGCAGCTCGCGTCCTTGGTGCCGATGCAGGGCTCGGTAATCACATACGGCATTGCTTCGTAGCCTCCCGCCGGAATCGTCGTGGCTCACGATTGTGCAAAAGCGGAAGGAAAGTGCAATCGCCCTGCACGGGTCGCAAGGGGGTGCGACGGCGACGCCGCGCCTCGCACCGCGGTGGGCCGCGCCTAGGGTCGCCGTCCGCTACGCCTCGGATCAGGAGCCGGAGCGCTGCTCGCTCCGCTGGTGGAGGAACCGCTCTTCGAAGACGTCGCACCAGCGCCTGAACCGCCTCGCGAGCGTCGGGTCCGTGCGAACCGCGACGGGCAGGTAGACTTCGCAGGTCTCGGCGTGGATCGTTGCCCAGCGCGACCGATCCGTCAGGTGGAGATGACGGGCATGGTCGAGGCGTTCTGCGAGCGCCACCAGGCGCGCTCCCTTCGACGCGACGACGAGACGTTCCAGGAGCTGCTCTCCTTCCCGGGCGGGGATCGGCACCTCCTCGAGGATCTCGAGGCTCGCCGGGTCGAGCGCCGGATCGACGGGTGCGGGCGCTGCCAGCTCGGGCTGGAGCGTCTCGGCGAGCGCGGCCGCGGAAAGGACAGCAGCGTCGGTGACGCCGACGTCCTCGAGGAGGATCAGGACCGTGCGCCCCGGGTGCAGGTACGCGGGGTCATGGTCGTCGTCCAGCTTCGCGACACGGACGGAAAGGGCTGCGCCGAGCGCGGTCTCGATCGAACGGACGCCCCGCTCGGGGATCCCGGCCAGGACGGCCGTGGAGAGGACGCGGCTCATCATCGCCGCGGCGCGACCGGTCGTGATCACGATTCGCGCGGCGTCCAGACCACGTCCTCCACGCCCGCCCGGAGGTTGGCGAGGCGTGCGAACGCGAAGAGCAGGTCGGAGAGGCGGTTCAGGTAGACCACGATCCCGGGATCGATCGATTCGGCCTCCGCGAGCTCGACCACGCGTCGCTCCGCACGGCGGCAGACGGTGCGTGCCACGTGCAGCGCCGCGGACCCCGGCGTGCCCCCGGGGAGGATGAAGGCGCGGAGCGGCGGCGCTTCGGCCATCGCCTCGTCGATCCACTTCTCGAAGACGGGAACCCGCTCGTGCGGGAGCGCCGGGAGCGCAGGCGACCGCTGGCCGGGACTCGCCGGGGGCGTGGCCAGGTGCGAGCCGATCGCGAACAGGTCCGGCTGGATCGAAACGAGGCGCTCACGGATGACGGGGTCCTCGTTCACGCTCACCGCCCAGCCGATGACTGCGTTCAGTTCGTCGACCTCGCCGTACGCATGGACCCGGGGCGAGGATTTCGGGACGCGGCCGCCGCCGAAGAGGGACGTCTCTCCCTTGTCGCCTTTGCGTGTGTAGAGCTTCATGTCCGTCATGATACGGCGAAACGCTGCCCGACGCCACGACCACCGGCGGCCGGGCAAGGGCCACCGTCGCGCTCGGGCGATCGCGTCGTGCGAGCGACCCGCGCCAGCGACCGGGCGCGCCGGGCAACCGACCGCGCCCACGGGCGACCGCGCCCGAAGAGCGACCACGGCCGGACATGAATGGCGCGGTCCATCAATCCGAGGCTCCGTCCGCGCTCTGGCCATCGACCGGAGCCCCGGCCCCGACGTGGACGAAAGGCTGCCAGTACCCGGGCGAGACGGGGACGTAGACGACGTCGTGCGGGGCCCGGGAGCCGGCAACGACGTAATAGGTCACGCCCTCGTAGCGACCGAGCTCGGTGAACTCTCTCGCCCCGGTCGGTTCGGGCCGACCCGCGGGCTGGAACGGCCGGCCGCCGACGAGGAGCGGCTGGCCACGTCGGTACCACTCGAAGCGGGTCAGGTCGTAGTAGATCTCGGGCGGCTCACTGTTACGCGTCTCCGGCGCGGCGGCTGGTTCGTGCGCCGTTTCCTCTTCGAGGGCCTGTTCCTCGGCAGCCCGAATCGACTCAGGCTGGCCGTCGGGTCCGCACGCGAGGAGCGCCGTCACGATCACGCCCGAGAATGTGAGAATCCGAGCGACCGGATGATGAGGCCTCATGACCACAGACGCGTGCAACGCGCGTGCCCCACGGGAGGGCGCACGGCCTCGCATCAGAGAGCGGCGTCGAGGTACAGGTGGAGCTTCCAGCCGACGGGTTCGCGGAGCGCCCGCGCCAGGTCGATGCGGATCAGCCCGTCGAGGAAGCTG
>VSDC01000460.1:0-2248 GCA_047459275.1 Gemmatimonadota bacterium | reverse complement strand
CCGGGCGGCAGGTAGACGTGCGCCATCGCCACTTCGATCGGGACGTCGGACTCGTTGCCGGTGACGTTCCAGTACAGCTCGTCGTGCGGGTGTTCGCCGTCGCTCTCGTCGAAGAAACGGAGCGCGTTCACGACACGGTACCGCAGCACGACGGTCCGCTCGGCGTCCTGCGCACCCGGGACCCAGACCTTGAGCATGCGGTAGCGACCCTCGCGGTTGCTCTCGTACCGCAGCGGCGAGCCGGTCTCGTCGGTCACGGACAACACGTCGAGGAAAAGTGAGTGTCCCACCCCGCCCGTGCCGACGTATTCGACGGGGATGTTGCGAAAGATCCCGTTCCACGAGCCCCGGAATCGGAACCGGATGCGTTCCGTCACCTCGAGGGTGCCGTCCCGCCGGACCAGCAGCTCCACGTCGAAGCGGGGAATCGTGAGCGAGCGGCCCGACTGTGCGGCGGCCGGGCTGGGGAGATGTGCGAGGGCGACGAGCGCGGCGGCCAGCGTCCACGCACGTGCCGTGATGCGCATCAGAAACGCACCTGCGGCACGGCCCGCTCGGCTCCGTCGATCTCGAAGAACTCCCGCGGCCGGATGCGGAACCAGGTCGCGACCAGGTTGGAGGGGAACTGCGCGACCTTCGTGTTCAGGTCGCGGACCACGGCGTTGTAGTAGCGCCGCGCGTTCTGGATGGCGTCTTCGATGAGGGCGAGGGTACGCTGCAGCTCGACGAAGTTCTCGGAGGCGCGGAGCTGGGGGTACGCCTCGGCGAGGGCGAAGAGCGTCCTGAGCGCCTGCGTGAGCTCTCCTTCTGCCGCGCCCTTTGCGGCCGGACCTTCGGCGGACATCGCCCGGGAGCGCGCGCGGATCACCGCGTCGAGCGTCTGGGCCTCGTGCGCGGCGTACCCCTTCACCGTCTCGATCAGGTTGGGGATCAGGTCATGACGCCGCTTGAGCTGAACGTCAATGTCCGCCCACGCGCTGTCGCACTGCACGCGCAGGCGGACGAGGCCGTTGTAAATGAAGATGATTGCCGCCGCGATCAGGGCTAGGACGATCGGGATCCACATCGGCTCGCGCTCCGGTGGTGAAGGGAAGTGCCGGCCGCCGGGGAGGTCCTGCCCACAATATGTTTCGCGGCAAGGCGTGTAAAGGGTTCGGATGTGTTGCCCGGGCGCTGGGCGTCACACCCCAGGGCCGACAGCCCGGATACGGCCGAAAGCGTTCACCGCACGGGCGAGTCGAAACACCGCGCTGCAGCGGTCCCGGTGCGCGCCCGCCTCGTCGCCGATTCTCCGTCGAAGGGCCGCTCGCTCCTCGAGCCCCACCGCGGCCGCGGCGTCGTCGTCTGCCCGCACGGCCGCCTGGATCGCGTCGGTCAACGCCGCGTACGGATCCGGCGACAGCAGCGCCTCGCCCACGGCGGCGAGACGCGCCCAGTGCCCGGCGCGGCCGTCCAGCGCGCGGACCCGGGCGTACAGGCGACGCGCGCGCCCGATGCGACCCGTCAGCCGGGCAAGCCGGGCCGCGCGGAGCACGAGCTCCGGCGACTCGCGGTCCATGCGCCGCGCCAGGAGCAGCGCCGCCGACGCTTCGGCCAGCCGTCCTTCCCGCTCCAGCTCCGCCGCGTACGCCGCCAGCAGCTTCGATCTGACGCGCGCTTCGCCGGGCGCGGTCGCCAGAAGCTTGGTCAGGAGACGTCGTTCCCGGGAGGGCCCGAGTCGCTCGACCTCGCGCTCGGCACGGCGCCGGACGAACGCCGCGCCCCGCGACCCGCACGCCTCGAGCGCGAGCGCGCGCAGGACCACACCGCTCGCCTCCCGACGTGCGGCCCGGTCGCTCGGAGTCTGGCCGATCCCGTTCTCTCGCGTCATCGCGGGTCCGTGTTGAGAATGAGTCTCAACAACGATAACCCCGCCGGCGCGCGAGGTCAATGCGTCGGCGGGGGAGGGCAGCGGAAGTCGGACACGATGGCGTCGTGGCGGACACGAGGCCAGGCGGCCGGGCGGCAGCCGGCTCGGGGCCGTGCGGCCGGAGCCTACTATCGGCTCATGGCCATGCGCGCCGGCTTCGCCCGATCACGGCCGCGCGGGCGGAGCCTCCGGCTCGTAGGTCGCGCACACGGCGCCCTGCTGTTCCATGCGGACTTCGATCTCGCCGGCGTGGCACTCGCGGTTCTCGTTGTAGGTGCAGTCGGTGGCGGAGCAGGACGCGACGACGGAGGGAGCGGCCTTGGGCTTCTCACGCGGCGT
>VSDC01000459.1:0-2252 GCA_047459275.1 Gemmatimonadota bacterium | reverse complement strand
GGCTCCGTCGCCACCGCGTCGGCCGCTTCGCCCTCGAGTGCGGGCACGTCCTCGAGGACATCGAGCAGGCCTACACCCTGACGGGCGAGCTGAACGCGGAGCGCGACAACCTCGTCGTCGTGTTCCACTCCCTGACGGCGGACGCCGATCCGCTCCGCTGGTGGGGCGGCGTCGTCGGGCCCGGCCGCGCCATCGACACGGACCGTTACGCAGTGCTGTGCGCAAACCTCCTCGGCTCCTGCTACGGCACGACGCGTCCGCCGACGGGCGTTCTGGTGACCCCGCGCGACATGGTGCGCCTGGTGCGCCGCCTGGTCGACGACCTGGGCGTACACTCCGTGGCCCTCGCGACCGGCGGCTCCCTCGGCGGGATGCTCACCCTCGAGTGGGTCGCAGAGGAGCCGTCGCTGACCCGCGCCGCCGTGGTCTTCGCCGCGCCCGCCGCGCACACCGCGCAGGCGATCGGCTTCAACCACATCCAGCGGCAGGTGGTCCGACTCCTGGGCGTCCCCGGCCTCGCCATCGCCCGCATGGCCGCGATGATGACGTACCGCACCGCCGCGGAGTTCGAGGCCCGCTTCGCCCGCGAGCGCCGCCACGACGGCCGCTTCCAAATGCAGTCGTACCTAGACCACCAGGGCGAGAAGTTCGTCCGGCGCTTCGACCCGGACGCGTACCTGACGCTGCTCGACGCCATGGACGCCCACGACGTCGGCCGGGATCGGGGCGGGGTCGAAGCCGCGCTCCGCGCCTACGAGGGCGCGCTCTTCGGCGTCGGCATCACCGGGGACCTCCTCTACGAGCCCGAGATCGTCCGCGCCTGGACCGAAGCCACCGGCGCCGAGTACCGGCTCATCCGGTCGATCCACGGCCACGACGCGTTCCTCCTCGAGCCCGAGCAGGTCGGCCGGATCCTGCGCGAGGCGTTGGAACGGGCGGAGGAGGGGCGATGCCGTGCCGCCACCGTCTAGGCGCGCCCATGAGCCACACGCGCGGCGCACGGATGAGCCGCTCACGCGGAGGAGCCGGCACCGCATCCGGCTGCGGCTCCGCGACCGGAAGTCGTGAGTCGTGAACCCGTTCGGTAGTGTGATGAGCGAGAGTCTACTGCTGGAGCGTCCGCACGGCGTCGACGCTCCGACCCCCCGAAAGCGCACGATCCGCATCGCGCTCGCCGGCTGCGGCACCGTCGGCGGCGCGCTGCTCCAATTGCTGCGCGAGCGCGCCGGAGCCATCGAGGCGACGCACGGCCTTCACGCCGAAGTCGTCGGCATTCTCGTACGCGACGCATCGCGGCCCCGCGCGCCGGGCGTCGCATCCGACCTCATCACCGACGACGTCGACGCCTTCCTCGCCGTCGACTGCGACGTCGTGATCGAAGCGATCGGCGGGCTGGAGCCCGCGCACCGCATCGCATGCCATGCCCTCGCTGCCGGACGCAGCTTCATCACCGCCAACAAGGCGCTCGTCGCGGCGCACGGCGAGGAACTGGAGCGGATCGCGCGTGAGCGCAACGTTTCGTTCTTCTACGAGGCGGCGGTGGCCGGGGGCGTGCCGATCGTGCGCGTGCTCCGGGACTCGCTGCTCCACACCGGAATCCGCTCGATCCGCGGGATCCTGAACGGCACCACGAACTACATCCTGACCCGGATGGGGGACGGCGTCTCGCTCGCCGCGGCGCTCGCCGAAGCGCAGGCGCAGGGGTTCGCCGAGGCCGACCCGTCGCGTGACCTGGACGGTCGCGACGCCGCCGACAAGATCGCGATCCTCGCGTGGCAGACCTTCGGCATCCCCCCCAGCACGCTGCAAGTCGAGCGGTCGGGATTGCTCCCCGAGCCCGAGGAGGTCGTGCGCACGGCTGACGCCTTCGGCGGAACCGTGCGTCTCGTTGCCGAATGCCTCCGCACGCCCGGAGGCGTGACCGCATCGGTCGAGCCCGTGGTCGTCGCCTGGGACTCGGAGTTCGCGCGGACGCCCGCCGAGGAGAACCTCGTCGTCATCGAGACCGAGGCGGCGGGGACGATCCGGCTCTCGGGACCCGGCGCCGGCGGAAGCGCGACCGCTTCCGCGATCCTCGCCGACCTGCTCCATGCAGCGGCCGGCCGCCCGGCGCCCGCGGGCACGGCGCCGGACCGCGCCCCGGCCTCGAGCACCTTCCGCAACACGCCCGATCCCAGGCGCCATCGCTGGGCGATCCGCGTGGAGGGGACGAGGGAGATCCGCGCCGCCGCCCAGTTCGCCGCCGAACGCGT
>VSDC01000458.1:0-2252 GCA_047459275.1 Gemmatimonadota bacterium | reverse complement strand
GGCGGCGAGAAGGGGAGGCGGTCGATGCGGACGCCGACGGCGTCGTAGATGGCGTTGGCGATCGCAGGAATCGACGGGTGCAACGGCCCCTCACCGGCCTCCTTCGCGCCGTACGGGCCCTCGGGGTCGACGCTCTCGACGATGAGCGAGATCAGTTCCGGGGTGTCCAGCGAGGTGGGGATCCGGTAGTCGAGGAGCGAAGGCGCGTTGTGCAGCCCCGCCCGGCCATGGTCCGCGTCCTTGAAGATGTGCTCCTCCATGAGCGCTTCCGCGAAGCCCATGTAGGCGGAGCCCTCGATCTGCCCCTCGACGAGGACGCGGTTCAGGGCGCGGCCGCAGTCGTGGGCGACCCAGATCGCCTTGACGTCGACGACGCCGGTCTCGACGTCGACCTCGACCTCGGCGACATGGGCGGTGAAGCTGTAGGCGGGCGAGGCGCCGATGGTGCCGCCGCGGTAACTGCCGTGAACGTCCTTCGGCGTGTTGTACCAGCCGGTGGCACCGAGCGTGCCGAACTTCGCTTCGGCGATGTTGAACGCCTCGGAGATCGGGATGCGGCGCTCGGGGTCGGCGACGTCGAACGCCCACCCGCCGGCCAGGTGAACACTCGTTACCGGGATCTCCATTGCCTCGGCCACGGCCTCGACGACCTTCGCCCGCAGCTCCCGGGCCGCCTGTAAACACGCGTTCCCGACCATGAACGTCTCGCGCGAGGAGTAGGCGCCGAGGTCGACGGGGACGAGGTCGGTGTCTGCCGAGACGACGCGGACGTACTCGAGGGGGACGCCGAGTTCCTCCGCCGCGATCTGCGCGACCACGCTGTCCGAGCCCTGCCCGATCTCCGACGCGCCGCTGAAGACCGTTACCCGCCCGCTCCGCTCGATCTGGATCTGGACCGCCGACTGCGGCATCTCGTTCGGGTAGATCGGGTAGTTCGTCCCGGAGATGTAGCACGACCCGGCCACGCCCACGCCGCGGCCGTACGGGAGGCGGCGGAACTTCTCCTTCCACCCGCTGGCCCGCTCGACCGCCTCCAGACACTCGAGGAAGCCGTTGGACTGGACCCGCAGCTCGTTGATCGTGCGGGTGTTCGAGCCCAGGAAGTTGCGGCGCCGGAGCTCGATCGGGTCCATCCCCACCGCCTCGGCCAGCTTGTCGAGCTGGACCTCGAAGGCGAAGCGCGGCTGCACGGACCCGTGTCCGCGCTTCGGCCCGCACGCGGGTTTATTGGTGTAAACCCGCGTGGCGTGGAAGCGATAACTCCCGAAAACGTACGGCGCCGGGAGGAGCTGGCCGGCGTAGTAGGTCGTGACCAGGCCGAAGGAGGCGTACGCGCCGCCGTCGATGAGGATGTCGTGGTCGACGGCCTTGATCCGTCCGTCGCGGGTGGCGCCGAGCTTCGCGCGGAACCGCATGGGGTGCCGGCCGCGATGGGCGTAGAAGACCTCCTCGCGGGTGTAGAGGATCTTGACCGGCCGGCCGGTGCGCATGGAGAGGAGCGCCACGCAGAACTCGAGGTCGAAGGGTTCCGACTTCCCGCCGAACCCGCCGCCCACCGCGGGCTGGATCACGCGCACCCGCGCGACGTCGAGGTCGAGGACGCGGGCCAGCTCGCGCTGGAGGTAGTGCGGCACCTGCGTCGCCGACCAGACGGTCAGCTTCCCGGAGGGGTCGTAGTGCCCGATGGCGCAGTGGGGTTCGATGGGCGCGTGGGTCGTCCCCTCGAAGAAGTACTCGCCCTCGACGACGACGTCGCTCTCCGCCAGCTCCCGGTCCACCTCCCCGAACTCGAGGCGCACGATCTTGGTGATGTTCCCGTTGTGCCCCGGTTTCTTCGGCTCGTGGATCGGGACGGCGCCCTCGGGCGGTGTCAACGCCTGTTCCGGGTCGAGGATGGCGGGGAGGACCTCGTACTCGACGTCGATGAGATCGAGGGCGCGGATCGCGGTGTCCTCGTCCACGGCCGCGACGGCGGCGACGGCGTCCCCGATGTAGCGGACGCGGTCGACGGCGAGGGGCTCCTCGTCGCGGGTCCAGGGGATGATCCCGTACTTGGTCGGCATGTCGCGCCCGGTGACCACGGCGTGAACACCCGGTAACGCCAGCGCCCCGGACGTGTCGATCGAGACGATGCGCGCGTGCGGGTGAGGCGAGCGGAGGATCTTCCCGTGGAGCATCGCCGGGAGCGCGATGTCGTCGGTGTAGATGGCGCGCCCGGTGGCCTTGGCGATGGCGTCGACGCGGCGGTTGCG
>VSDC01000457.1:0-2256 GCA_047459275.1 Gemmatimonadota bacterium | reverse complement strand
CGCGCCCAGCGTCGCGTCTCCTCGATGACGCGCACCAGGGCCCGCTCCCCGGGCACCGTGCGGTGGACGAACACAGCACGACCATCGGGGAGCCGGCCCACCCCGGCGCCGCCCGCGGCGATCGCCGTGATCTCGACCTCGACGCCCCGCGCACCCCTTCCCTGGCCCCGCTCTCCCATCACCGGCCTCGCCCCGCGCGGCTCAGAACGCGCGAAAGATAGTCCGCTGCGCTACCTCCGCCAGCCCCGGTCCCGCCATCCGCTCCCTGCGCCAGCCGTCGTCGTGCCAATGCGACGCACCGCCCGACGCTGCCGGTCCTCTTCCTCCAGCATCGCAGCAGCCAGTGCCGCGACCCGGAGCATTTCCTCGTCCGGCCCGCCTTCCAGGAGCCCGGGGTGCTTCTCCAGGTACCGGATGTCGATGTTCCCGGCCCGGAAATCCGGCTCTTCCATGACCTTCCGATGGAAGGGCGCGCTGGTCTCGACCCCGACGATCCTTAGCTCCGCCAACGCGCGGCGCATCCGCTCGATCGCCGCGGCCCGGTCCGGCCCGTGCACGATCAGCTTCCCGAGCAGCGGGTCGTAGTAGAGCGAGACCTCGAACCCTTCCATGATCCCGCCGTCCCAGCGAACGCCGGGCCCCGTCGGTAGCTGGAGCCGCTCGATCCGGCCCGTCGATGGGAGGAAGCCCTGCCGGGCGTCCTCGCTCGTGATCCGGCACTCGATCGCGTGCCCGTCGAGCCGAACGTCCTCCTGCGTGAACGGCAGCCGCTCGCCCGCCGCGATCCTGATCTGCCACTGCACCAGGTCGATCCCCGTGATCATCTCCGTGACCGGATGCTCGACCTGGATGCGGGTGTTCATCTCCAGGAAGTAGAACTCGCCGTCCTGGTACAGGAACTCGATCGTCCCCGCGTTCCGGTAGTCGACGGCGCGCGCGGCCGCCACCGCCGCCTCGCCCATCCGCCGCCGCAGCTCCGGCGTCACCGCCGGCGACGGCGCCTCCTCGACCATCTTCTGGTGCCGCCGCTGGATCGAGCACTCCCGCTCGCCCAGATAGAGTGTGTTCCCGTGGGCGTCGGCGAGGACCTGAATCTCGATGTGCCGCGGCCCGACCAGGTACTTCTCCAGGTACACCGATGGATCCCCGAACGCCGCCTGCGCCTCCCGCGCCGCGGCCTCGAACGCCCGGGGCAGCTCCTCGGGCGCGTCCACCACCCGCATCCCCTTCCCGCCGCCGCCCGCCGCGGCCTTGAGGAGCACGGGGTACCCGATCTCCTCCGCCCGCGCCAGCGCCTCCTTCGCATCCGCCAGCGGCTCCGCCGTCCCCGGCACGACCGGCACGCCCGCCTCGATCATGCGACGCCGGGCCTCCGTCTTGTCGCCCATCGCCTCGATCGCCGTCGCCGATGGGCCAATGAACACCAGCCCCGCCTCCTCGACCGCACGGGCGAAGTGGGCCCGCTCGGCCAGGAAGCCGTAGCCGGGGTGGATGGCGTCGGCGCCGGATTTCCTGGCTACCTCGATCAGCTTTTCGACCCGCAGGTAGCTCTCCGCCGACGGAGGCGCTCCGATGAGGTACGCCTCGTCCGCCGCCAACACATGCGGCGACAAACGGTCAGCCTCCGAGTAAACCGCGACCGCCTTCACGCCCAGCTCGTGGCAGGCACGAATGACCCGCAGCGCGATCTCCCCCCGGTTGGCGACGAGGATCTTAGTGAACATGAGGTCTTAGGTCTCAGGTATTTGGGTCTCAGGTCTCGGGTTTGTCGGTCTTGGGTCCTGGGTCTTGGTCCCGAGGGATCGGCCTTGGGTGCCCGATGTCCTGTTTCGGGCTGTCGTTTCGGCGGCTCGAGTTGCATACCCGCTGAGCCCGGACGACGTAGCCTGTAGATGACGTGCCGATCCTGGCACCTCGTGAATCCAGAGCGTTGCGTAGCGCATTGAGCAACCGGCCGACCTCGTCGATCTGCGCCAGGATCGGCGCCGAACGCGGAGCATCTACGTAGCCCAACCGCTGCGCCAGTTGGACATGTGCATCCAGCTCCGCGAGTGAACCACGCGCAATCGAGAGGAACCGCGCGAAACCCCGTCGTCCCCGGCGGCTTCGACCTTCGGCGATGTTCGCCGGTACGGACACCGCCGCACGACGCTTTTGAAGCCCTAGCCCGAACCTCTCGTCCGTGGGAAACTCGTGCGCCAGCCGGTGGCAAGCCACGGCGAGATCCATGGCCTTCCGCCACACGAGCAGATCACG
>VSDC01000456.1:0-2260 GCA_047459275.1 Gemmatimonadota bacterium | reverse complement strand
TCCAGGAGGAACGCGCCCGCGCCCGGGCCCAAGCCGAGGCGGCGCAGGAGGCCGCGCGCCGGGAGCGCGAACGCCGCAATGCGGCCGCGGCCCGCCGCGAGGAGCAACTGGCGGAGAGACAGCGTCGCGCCGCGCTCCGCGAGGCCCAACGCCGCGTCGAGGCGGTCGAGGCCCGCATCGCGGAGCTCGAGGCCCGCGTCGCCGAGCTGACCGGCGCGCTCGAGGACCCGGCGCTCTACTCCACCGCCGAGGGCTCGATGCGGGCGTACGAGCTCAAGTCCCAACTCGATGCTGCAAAGCGCGACCTCGACGCAGCGCTGGAGGAATGGGCGGAGGCAGGCGAGGCCCTCGAGGCCCTGGCAGCGCGGTGAGGGGAGCACTGGGGGCTCCCGAGGCCGCGCCCTTGCCTCTCGCACCGCGCGGGACGATCTTCCCCTCGGCTATTTCACCCGGAATCACGGAGTACGATCATGGCGAACGACAGCTACACGTCCCCCGGCGGCCGTGCGGTCGAGGGTCGTTACCTCCCTCCGACCCCGGTGAACGAACCGGTCTACTCCTACGCGCCCGGCACCCCCGAGCGCGCGGCCCTCAAGGCCGAACTCGACCGGATGAGCAACGAAGTCGTCGAGATCCCGCTCATCATCGGCGGTGAGGAGGTGCGGACGGGCCGGATCGAAGAGGTCACCATGCCCCACGACCACGGCCACGTCCTCGCCCGCGTCCACCAGGCCGGCCCCGAGGAGGCTCGCGCCGCGATCGAAGCCGCGCGGAAGGCGTGGAAGGAATGGTCCAACTGGGGATGGGAGGACCGCGTCGCCGTCTTCCTCCGGGCCGCTGACCTCCTATCCGGACCGTGGCGTGCCAAGCTCAACGCCGCCACCATGCTCGGCCAGAGCAAGACGGCGTTCCAGGCCGAGATCGACAGCGCGTGCGAGCTCATCGACTTCTGGCGCTTCAACTCTTATTACGCCACGCAGATCTACGCCGACCAGCCGATCTCGGTGGCGGGCACCTGGAACCGCCTGGACTATCGCCCGCTCGAGGGCTTCATCTACGCGGTCAGCCCCTTCAACTTCACGTCGATCGCCGGCAACCTCCCGACGGCTCCGGCCATCATGGGGAACGTCTCGATCTTCAAGCCGGCCCAGACCGCGGTCCTGAGCAACTACTATGTGATTCGCCTCCTCGAGGAGGCCGGGCTGCCGCCGGGCGTCATCAACTTCATCCCCGGCGACGCCGTCGCCATTAGCGAGGTCCTCCTGACGAGCCCCGAGTTCGCCGGGCTGCACTTCACGGGGTCGACCGCGACCTTCCAGCTCCTTTGGAAGCAGATCTCCCAGAACCTGGACAAGTATCGCGCTTACCCGCGCATCGTCGGCGAGACCGGCGGGAAGGACTTTATCGTCGCCCACGAGAGCGCGGATCCCCAGGCGCTGGCGGTTGCCATCGTCCGCGGCGGTTACGAGTACCAGGGGCAGAAGTGCAGCGCCGTCTCCCGCGTCTACATCCCGCGCTCCATGTGGGACGACGTGCGGGAGCGCGTGATCTCCATGATCAAGGACATCCGCATGGGCGATCCGCGCGACTTCCGCAACTTCATGAGCGCGGTGATCGACCAGAAGGCGTTCCGCAAGATCGCTTCGTACATCGATCACGCCCGCGAGTCCGCCGACACGGAGATCCTCGCCGGCGGCGAGTACAGCGACGAGAAGGGCTGGTTCGTCCAGCCGACGCTGGTGCTCGCGAAGGATCCGAAGCACCGCCTCATGTGCGAGGAGATCTTCGGGCCCGTCGTCACCGCGTACGTCTACGACGAGTCGTGGTCCGACGTGCTCCGGCTCGTCAACGAGACCTCGCCGTACGGCCTGACCGGCGCCGTCTTCGCCCGTGATCGCGGCGCGATCCGCGAGGCGCTCGCCGCGCTCCGCCACGCCGCCGGCAACTTCTACATCAACGACAAGCCCACGGGCGCCGTCGTCGGCCAGCAGCCCTTCGGCGGCGGCCGCGCCAGCGGCACCAACGACAAGGCGGGCTCGGCGCTCAACCTGCTGCGCTGGGTCTCGCCTCGCGCGATCAAGGAGAACTTCGTCCCGCCGACCGATTACCGGTACCCGTTCATGGCGGCGGAGTGACCAGCACGCGCAACGCGGGGGCGGACGCAGCACGGCGTCCGCCCCCGCGGCGCTTGGGGCCTCCGGAGGCGTCGGACGCCCCCGTCGGCGCTTGCGCCCTGCGGAGACGTCGACCGTCCCCGCAA
>VSDC01000034.1:0-11004 GCA_047459275.1 Gemmatimonadota bacterium | reverse complement strand
CTCCTCTCCTTCGGGCTGGTCATGTTGTACAGCGCGAGCGCGGCGAAGGCGCAGATGAGCGGGCTCGAGGACTACCACTACGTGGTCCGTCAGGTTGCCGGCGGCGCCGTCGGCCTGGTCGGCCTCGCCGTGCTGGCGCGGATCGACTACCGCCACCTGCGTCGCCTGGCGTGGCCGCTCCTTGGCATCGTGACGTTGCTGCTGCTGGTGATCGTGCTCCCGGGGACGCAAGCGATCGCGCCGGAGATCAACGGCGCCCGGCGGTGGCTGGTCATTGGCGGCGTGACGCTGCAGCCGTCGGAGTTCGCGAAGCTGGCGATCATTATCTGGACGGCGGCTCTCGCGGTGAAGAAGCAGGAGAAGCTTCCGAGCCTGAGCCGCGGGCTCCTCCCGTTCCTGATCATCTGGGGCGTGGTGGTCGGGCTGATCGCGCTGGAGCCGAGCCTGTCCGCCGGGGCGATCGTGCTGCTGCTGGCATCGCTGGTCGTCTTCGCGGGAGGAGCGCGGATCGGGCACTTCCTGGTGCTCGGGCTGGTCGGGCTCCCGATCCTCTGGAGCCACGTGGAGTCGGCCGCGTACCGGATGCGTCGCGTGATCGTGTTCCTGGACCCGTCGGTCGACCCGGCGGGGATGAGCTACCAGATCCGGCAGTCGCTGATCGCGGTGGGGAGCGGCGGCCTGTTCGGGCGCGGGTTCGGGCGGGGCGAGCAGAAGTTCGGCTTCCTCCCGGAGCCGCACAACGACTTCCTCTTCGCCATGATCGGGGAGGAGTGGGGCTTCCTGGGTACGTTCGCGGTCGTCGTGCTCTTCATCGCGTTCGGGATGGTCGGCTACCGGGTCGCGCGCCAGGCGCCGGACCTGTTCGGCTCGCTGCTGGCGATCGGCGCGACGAACGTGATCGTCGTGCAGGCGTTCCTGCACATGGCGGTGAACCTGGCGCTGATCCCGACGACGGGAGTGACGCTGCCGTTCTTCTCGTACGGGCGGTCGAGCCTGCTGGTCTGCCTGGCGGCGGTCGGGATCCTGATCTCGGTCGCGCGGGCGGGGAGCCGGGGCGACCTCGGGCCGGACCCGGTCGGAGGGGTGGGTTGAGGGAGGCGACGGCGGGCGCCACGGGCGGCGTGGGCGGTGCGGGCGCCGTGGGCGTAGCGGCCGCTGCGAGGGAGGCGGATAAGGGCGCGCGAACCCCGGTCCGGGTGCTCTTCGCCGGCGGCGGGACCGGCGGGCATCTCTACCCGGCGCTGGCGCTCGCCGCGGCGATGCGGGAGGTGCGGCCCGGTGTCGAGGTGCACTTCGTGGGGGCCCGGCGCGGCGTGGAGGCGCGGGTACTCCCGGCGCAAGGCGTGCCGTACACGCTGCTCCCGTTCGAGCCGATCCGGCGGGACCGGGTTTGGCGCAACTGGCGTCTGGTGCCGTCCATGGTGATGAGCGCGGTTGGGCTGGCGCGGCTGTTCCGGCGGATTCGGCCGCAGCTCGTGGTGGGGACGGGCGGTTACGCGAGCGGGCCCGCGTGTGCGTGGGCGCTGCTCCGGGGCGTGCCGGTCGCGGTACAGGAGCAGAACTCGTACCCCGGGCTGGTGACGCGGTGGCTTGCCCGGTGGGTCCGGCAGGTGCACCTCGGGTTTCCCGAGGCGGAGCGGCATCTCCGTCCGGGGCGCCGGACGCAGGTGTTCGCTCTCGGGAACCCGATCCGTCCGCCGGATCCGGGGTTGGACCGGGCGGCGTGTCGCGGGGAGTTCGGCCTGTCCCCCGACGGGGTGGTCGGGCTGGTGGTGGGGGGGAGCCAGGGCGCGCGGGCGGTGAACGAAGCGTTGTGTCGCACGCTCGAGGCGGTCGCGGCGGGCGAGCTCGAGGCGCCGCCGGCCGGCTTCCAGCTCCTCTGGGCGACGGGGCCGGCGCACCTGGAGTCGGTGCGGGAGCGGTTGGCGCCGCTGGGCATCGAGGGGTGGGTTCGCGTCGTCGGCTACATCGAGGAGATGCCGAAGGCGCTGGCGGCGGCGGACTTCGCCCTCTCGCGCGCGGGCGCCATGGCGACGGCGGAGCTGCTGGCGTGGGGGATCCCGGCGATCCTGGTCCCGCTCCCCACGGCGGCGGCGGATCATCAGACGCACAACGCGCGGGCGCTGGAGGAGGCCGGCGCGGCGGTGTGCGTGCCGGAGGCGGAGCTCACGCCGGAGCGGCTGTGGAGCGAGTTGCGGCGGCTCGCCGGCGATGCGGCGACGCGCGCGGCGATGGCGGAGAAGGCGCGGATGCGCGCCAGGCCGGACGCGGCGCGCGAGATCGCGGAACGGATGCTGTCCCTGGTGGCGTGATGGAGAAGCGCGACCCTGGCACGAACGGACGGGCCCGCGACGCGGCGGGGCTGGACCTGCGCGCGCTGGCGCGGACGGGTCCGGTGCACTTCGTCGGGATCTCGGGCGCCGGCGTCTCCGCCCTGGCGGAGCTGGTGCTGCGGAGCGGCGGCCGCGTGACCGGGTGCGATCTCCGCTCCGGGCCGGTTGTGGATGCGCTGAGGGCGCTGGGCGCCGACGTCGCCGAGGGCCACGACCCGTCGCACGTGGCGGACGCGGTCGCGGTGGTCACGACGGCGGCGGTCCCGGCCGACCACCCGGAGCTGGCCGAGGCACGGTCCCGCGGGATCCCGGTGCTGAAGCGGGCCGAGGCGCTGGGCGCGCTGGTGAACCGGGGGACGGTGGTCGCGGTGGCGGGGACGCACGGGAAGACGACGACCACGGCGATGACGACGGCGATCCTGGCGGAGGCCGGCCTGGATCCGACCGGGTTCGTGGGAGGGCGGGTGCCGGAGTGGGGGAGCGGGCTGCGTGCCGGGTCGGACAGCCTCTTCGTGGTCGAGGCCGACGAGTACGACCGCTCGTTCCTGACGCTGCGGCCGGACGTGGCGGTGGTCACGACGATCGAGGCCGACCATCTGGACATCTACGGGACGCTCGAGGCGGTCGAGGCGGCGTTCCGCGACTTCGTGGCGCCGGTGCCCTCCGATGGCCTGATCGCCGCGTGCGTCGACGATCCGGGCGCGAAGCGGCTGCTCGAGCAGGTCGCGGGGGCCCGGGGCTACGGCTACGGGCTCTCCGCCGAGGCGGCGCTCCGCGCTGTCGACGTGGAGGCGCGGGGGCGCGGAAGCCGGTTCATGCTCGTGGAGCACGGTGCGCCGCAGGGCGAGGTCGTGCTCGGTGTGCCGGGCGTGCACAACGTGCGGAACGCGCTCGGCGCGATCGCGGCGGCGCGCCACCTGGGGGCCGACCTGGCGTCGATCCGGCGCGCGCTCGCGGAGTTCCACGGCGTCGGCCGGCGCTTCGAGGCGCTTGGCGAGGCGGGCGGCGTGCTCTTCGTGGACGACTACGCGCACCACCCCACGGAGATCGAGGCGACGCTGGCCGCGGCCAGGAGCGCGTACCCGGAGCGGCGGCTCGTGGTGGTGTTCCAGCCGCACCTCTACTCGAGGACGCGGGACTTCGCGGCGGAGTTCGGCCGGGCGCTCGCGGGCGCCGACGCGGTGTGGGTCGCCGACGTCTATCCCGCACGCGAGACGCCGATCCCGGGGGTGACGGGCGAGCTCGTGGCGAACGCCGCCCGTGCGGCAGGCGCGACGGACGTGCACTACCACGCGGACGTGGCGGAGCTCCGTGATGCTCTCGCCGCGTCGCTGCGTGCGGGCGATCTGTGCCTGACACTCGGCGCGGGCGACATCGACGAGACCGGCCGCGTGGTGCGGGCGCGGCTGGAGGCGACGTCGTGAGCCGCAGGGTCCCCGGCTGGGGCTGGGTGCTCCTCGGCCTCGCCGTCCTCGTGACGCTCGCGGCGCAGGCGCCGCTGCTCCTCCGTCGCATGGACGCGTTCCGGGTGGAGCGGGTCGAGGTGCTCGGCACCCGGTACCTGGCGCCGCACGAGGCGCTGGCCGTGAGCGGGATCGCGGACACGTCCAGCATCTTCGACGACCCGGGTCCGTGGCGCGCGGCGCTCCTGCGCCACCCGCTGGTGGCCGACGTGAAGATCGAGCGCAAGCTGCCCCGGACGCTGATCGTGACGATCGTCGAGGTCGAGCCGGTGGCGCTGGTGAGGACGCCCGAGCTGCGGCCCGTGGATGCGAAAGGGCGGATGCTCCCCATCGATCCGGCAGGCGCGGTGCTGGACGTGCCGATCGTGGGCGGCGTGGTGAGCGTGACGGAGGACGGCCGCATCGAGGGCGATACGGCGGTCGCCCTGATCGATGTGGCTGCCCGCCTGGCCCGCACGGCGCCGACCTTCGCCGCGCGGGTCTCCGAGGTCGTGCCCGCGGCGGACGGCGCGGTCCGACTGCTCCTGCGCGAGCCGCCGAGTGCGGAGGTGCTGCTCCCCGCGGCGCTCGATGGGAAGCGCCTCGAGCAGCTCCGACTGACGATACAGGACCTGGAGCGTCGCCAGGAGATGGCCGACGTTCGCAGGATCGACGTTCGATTCCGAGACCAGGTCGTGGTCTCGTTCAACCCTAGCGCGAACGGCTGATATGCGAGCCAATGTCTTTGCCGGGCTGGACATAGGGACGACCAAGACGTGCGCGGTCATCGTCGAGGTGACCGGCGATCTGCCGCGCCGTCCCGTGATCAAGGTGCTGGGCGTCGGCCAGGCCCGGACGGGCGGCATGCGCCGAGAAGTCGTGACCGACCTCGAGGAGACGACCGAGTCGGTGCGCGCGGCGATGAAGGAAGCGGAGCTCATGGCCGGCGTATCGATCGACCGCGTCTTCGTGGGCGTCGCCGGCGAGCACATCCACGCGAAGACGTCCACGGGCGTGGTCGCCGTGGGGCACGAGGAGATCGACGCGAGCGATGTCCGCCGTGTGCACGAGGTCGCGCGCGCGGTCGTCGTCCCCTCCGACCGCGAGGTGCTGCACGTGCTGCCGCAGGAGTACCTGGTCGACCACAGGGCCGGGATCCGCGATCCCGTCGGGATGATCGGCACCCGTCTCGAGGCGGAGGTCTACATCATCACGAGCTCGGTCGCGGCCACCCAGAACCTGCGCAAGGCGATCAACCGGGCGGGCTACAGGATCGAGGCGCTGGTGCACGAGTCGCTGGCGACGTCGCTCTCGGTCCTCGTGGAGGACGAGAAGGACGTCGGCGTCGCGCTGGTCGACCTGGGCGGCGCGACGACCGAGCTGGCCATCTTCCGCGACGGCAAGATGCGCCACCTGGCGACGATCCCCTGGGGCGGCGTGACGGTGACGAACGATCTCGCGAAGGGGCTCTCGATCACGTACGCCGAGGCGGAGAGGACCAAGGAGAAGTACGGCGTCGCCTCGGCGCAACTGGTCGACCCGCGGGAGATGGTCGAGGTCCCGGGGCCGGGGCCGGGGAGCCAGCGGAAGGTCCCGCGGGAGCTGATCGCGCACATCATCGAGCAGCGCCTGGACGAGATCCTCGGGCTCGTTGCCCGGGAGATCGAGAACGCGGGCGAAAAGGGGAACCTCGGCGCGGGCGTCGTGCTGACCGGGGGCGGGGCATCGCTCGCGGGGACCACGGAAGTCGCGCAGCACGTCTTCGGCATGCCGGTCCGGGTCGGCACGCCCGGCGAAGAGCTGGTCGGGCTGGTCGACTCGGTGCGCCGTCCGAAGTTCGCCACGGCTACGGGGCTCGCCATGTACGGCGCGCACCGCGGCGTAGAAGCGGGGATCAGCGCCGGCTTCGGAGATGGTGCGGTGGGCCGGCTGGTCGCCTGGTTGAAGGAGTTCTTCTAGTCCGTTCCGTTCCAATCCCGTACCCGCGGGGGATCACCGGTCGGTCCCCCGAGCCACCCAAAGGAGGGTGACATGATGATCTTCGAATTCGAAGAGGCAGCGATCCAGAACGCGCGCATGAAAGTCGTCGGCGTGGGCGGCGGCGGGGGCAACGCCGTCAACCGCATGATCGACGAGGAGCTGGAGGGCGTGGAGTTCATCAGCGTCAACACGGATGCGCAGGCGCTGAAGAACTCGCGCTCGCAGATCAAGATCCAGATCGGGAAGAAGCTCACGCGCGGGCTGGGCGCGGGGGCGCGCCCGGAGATCGGCCGCCAGGCGATCGAGGAGAACAAGGATGAGGTCGCGCGCGCGATCGAGGGTGCGGACCTGGTCTTCATCACCGCCGGGATGGGCGGCGGGACGGGGACGGGCGCCGCGCCGGTCATCGCGGAGATGGCGCGTGAGATGGGCGCGCTCACGATCGGCATCGTGACGAAGCCGTTCCTCTTCGAGGGGAAGAAGCGGATGCGGCAGGCCGAGCAGGGCCTGGCCGAGCTGAAGCGCGCGGCGGACACGGTGATCGTGGTGCCGAACGAGCGGCTCCTCTCGGTCGTCGGCAAGGGCGTCAGCTTCCGCGACGCGCTGAAGAAGGCGGACGAGGTGCTGCTCCACGCGACGCAGGGGATCAGCGACCTCATCAACGTGACGGGCGAGGTGAACGTGGACTTTGCCGACGTGCGGACGGTCATGCAGAACCGCGGCCCGGCGTTGATGGGGACGGGCTTCGGCCGTGGCGAGAACCGGGCGGTCGAGGCGGCCCAGGAGGCGATCTCGAGCCCGCTGCTCGACAATCTCTCGATCGCGGGCGCGGCCGGCGTGCTGATCAACATCACCGGCGGGATGGACCTCACCATTGACGAGGTCACCACGATCGCTTCAATCATCCAGGAAGCCGCAGGTGAAGATGCGGAGATCATCTTCGGCGCCGTGCACGACCCGGCGCTGGAGGGCGAGGTTCGGGTCACGGTGATCGCGACGGGGCTGGAGTCGCCGGAGGACAAGGCGTCGCGGGAGAACGTGATCCGGGGGAACTTCTCGCCGCATCCGCTGGTCGCGCCCCGGCCGGCCATGGCGGGGGCGTCGACGGTACGCAGCCCGATCGTCGCCGAGCCGCTGCCGTTCCCTCGGCAGCCCGAGCGTGCGATCGTGCGTCAGCAGCTCGCCGACCTGGACATCCCGACGTTCATCCGGCGCCAGATGGACTAGGCGGAGCCACGAGCCTCTGCCGGAGAGGGGGAGCGATGTCGAACCCGTTACGAGTGACGGTGCTCGTGCTGCTCGCCACGCTCACGTGGGGGATCAGCGCGTACTGGGAGCCCCGGGACCGTGTGCCCGGGAGCGAAGCCGCGCCGGTGCTGGGCGCGCTGTACGCGGCGCCGGTCGACCGGGCCGAGACGCACGTGCTCCGTGCGGGCGAGACGCTCGACCGGGTGCTCGGGCGGGCGGAGATCGTGGGTGCGGAGCTGCACGAGCTGATCAGCGCGCTCCGGGAGTTCAAGAACCCCAGGCACCTGCGGCCCGGCGTCGAGGTCACGGTCCGGAAGTGGGTCGATGGCGGGCATCCGCGCGCGGTCGAGATGCGTATCAACGCCGACAGCACGCTCCGCTTCGATCGCAGCGAGACCGGCTGGACCGGCCGGGTCGAGATCACGCCGACCACGATCGACACGACGTACGCGTCCGGCGTCATCGACGCTGGCGGCTCGGTCTACAAGGCGATCATGGGTGACGAGGCGCTCGGGCTGCCGACCGCGGAGCGGGAGGCGCTCGTGGCCGAGCTGGCGGAGATCTACGCCTACCGCCTCGACTTCTCGCACGACATCCGGCCCGGTGACCGGTACCGGCTGGTGTACGAGCGGGAAGCGCGGCCGGACGGCACGTCGAGGCGACGTCGTATCCTCGTGGCCGAAGTGGTGAGCCAGGGACGCGAGTACCCGGCGATCTACTTCGAGGCCAACGGCTCCCGAGGCGAGTACTACGACAGGGAGGGACGCTCGCTCCAGACGATGTTCCGCCGCTACCCCGTGGACTACGTGCGGATCACGTCCTCCTTCTCCTGGCGGCGGTACCATCCGATCCTGGGGCGCTATCGCGCCCACCTGGGCACGGACTTCGGCGCGGCGCCCGGCACCCCCGTCCGGGCGACCGCGGACGGGACGGTCACCTTCGCGGGGCGCGACGGTGGGTACGGGAACCTGATCAAGATCCGCCACGCGCTCGGGTACGAGACGCGTTACGCGCATCTGCGCGGCTTCGCGAGCGGGATCCGCGCGGGCGTGAAGGTGGTGCAGGGGCAGATCATCGGGTACGTCGGCTCGACCGGCCTGGCGACGGGCCCGCACCTGCACTACGAGCTGCGCAGGAACGGCCAGGCGCTCAACGCGAGCCGGGTCCAGCTCCCCGGCAAGCCGGGCGTGCCCGAGTCGCGCATGGCGGAGTTCCGCGCGCTGGTCGAGGAACGGGTCGCGCTCCTGGACGCGCACCTCCCCGCGGGCCCGCACCTTGCGGAGACCGGGGGCGAAACGGAACGGACAATGGGCGGAGACCGCTGATTCCGGCGGATCCCTCCGCCCCCACCGGCGTACAACACGAAGCCTGCCGGCCGGCCGCCGGCAGGCTTCGTTGGCAAACGGGAGCTGGCGGATGGATCTGCTGAGCTGGGCAATCTTCGCATTGGCGGCGACGAGCGCGCTCGCCGTCGTGCTTCACCTCTACCGTCGTCGGGAGGCGCCCGGGCAAGGGCGCATGCTCCTGGCGACGCTGCGCTGGCTCGCGCTCACGTTGCTCATCCTGCTTCTCTTCGACCCGCACATTCCGGTACCGGGCTTCGCCTCGAGCGGCGAGCGTACCCGGGTCCTGGTCGACGCGTCCCTGAGCATGGCGCTCCCTCGCGCGCCGGGTGACACAACGTCCCGGTGGAGCGCGGCGGTGCGCGAGGCGCAGCGCGCCGGGGGCGACGACGTCCTTCTCTTCGGCGACGTCGCGCGGACGGTCCCGAAGGACTCGCTCGCGTCGGTGAAGCCGTTCGCGACGTCGAGCCGGCTCCTCCCGGCCCTGCAGGCCGCGTCCGAGGCCGGGGCTCGCCGCGTCATCGTCCTGACCGACGGGGGGATCGAGGACGCGGCCGAGCTGCGGCGGATGCTCCCCGGGCTCGGCCTGGACGTGCGGATCCGCCGGCTCACGGAGGGGCCGTTCGAGAACCGGGCGGTCGTTGAGGTCGAGGCGCCGGCGTGGTCGGAGGCCGGAAAGCCGCTCCGCGTCCGCGCGGGAGTCGCGGCCCTGGGCGCCGCAGGCGACAGCGTGACCGTTGAAGTGCGGCAGGGTGATCGCGCCGTCGCGTCGACTCGCGTGGCGCTTCCCGATTCGGGGCGCGTGGCCGAGGCCGTGCTCGAGTTCGTGCCCGAGGCGCCCGAGGGCGGGGGCCTCGTCCGGTACGACGTTGCGATCGCGGAAGGCGATGCCGCCCCGGACGACGACGTGCGCAGCGTGTACGTACAGATCGGCGAGCGGCCGGCGGGCGTGGCGCTCGTCTCCCTCCGTCCCGACTGGGAGCCGCGGTTCCTCTTCCCGGTACTCGAGCAGTCGCTGGGGTTGCCGGTCCGCGGATTCCTGCGAGTGACGGACGGCCGCTACATCGAGCTGGGCGCCGGCGAGAACGCGGGCCGGCAGGCCGACGAGGCCACGGTGCGGCGCATCGTCGATGGCGCCGACCTCGTCGTGCTCCACGGCGTGGACGGGGACGCGCCCGCCTGGGCGCTGGAAGCCGCGCGCCAGGCCCGCAGGGTGCTCGTCTTCCCCGCGGCCGGCGCCCGCGACGCAGGGTTGCCCTTCTCGCTCCCGCCGGCCATCCCGGGCGAGTGGTACCCGACGAGCGATCTCCCCGCCTCTCCCGTTGCCTCGCTCCTGGCCGCGATGCCGACGGTCTCGCTCCCGCCGCTCACCGGCGTGCGGCCGATCGTGGGCGTGGACGGCGCTTGGTCGCCGCTGACCGTGAGCCGCGGCGGACGCGGCAGCGGGGCGCCGGTGGTCGTCGCGGGCCAGGAAGGGAGACGCCGCTGGGCCGTCGCCACGGCCGAAGGATTCTGGCGTTGGGCGTTCCGCGGCGGCGAGGCGCGGCAGGCGTATCGCCGCCTCTGGGGCGCGATCGGCGGGTGGTTGATCGAGGAGGATGTCGCGCCGGGAGACTCCGCGGTCCGGCCGGTCCGCATCGTCGCCCAGCGTGGCGAGCCCATCGGCTGGGTCGCCGGCGTGACCGACGCGGACTCGGTAGCGATCCGGATCACGGACGGGGACGGAGCCGTGGTCACGGACACCGTCGTGAGCGAGCTGCGTGGCGACACCGCGTACACCGCGCCGCTCGAGCCGGGGCACTACACGTACGCCGCGCGGGCCTTCGTCGGTGATCAGGAGGCGGCCGCCGCCGAGGGGCCGTTCACCGTCGATCGTTTCTCGCCGGAATTCTTGCGTGCCGCGGCGGAGGTCGAGACGTCGGACGCGGCAGCCGCCCCGGGCGCGCCGGAGCCCGCGATCCGGAACATCGTGCGCGATGGCGAGCCGCTGCATACCTTCCCCTGGGTCTACATCATGGTCGTCGGGCTCGTTTGCACCGAGTGGGTGCTGCGCCGGCGATGGGGGTTGAGGTAGGTTGGAGGTGGCCAGGACGAGCCGGGGGCGCGGCTGTCCGGGTGCAGGACGCCGGCCGCCGCGGCTCGGCGGCCGGCGCTCCGGGTCGTGTGGTGCGGAGGCACGATAGGGGATGGCAAGACTTTTCAGACACAAGGAAGAACGCAAGTCGCTCTGGCAGCGGATCAAGGACGTGGCGTTCACAGACGTCAACGTCCTCATTCGGGGTGGGGTTGACGAGGGTTCACTGGAGCGGCTCGAGGAGCTGCTGCTGGCGAACGATTTCGGCGTGCCCGTGACGCTGCGGCTGGTCGACCGGGTCGAGGAGTTGTCGCGGCAAGGGAAGGCGCGCACGGAGCAGGACTTCCTGAATGCGGTAGAGCGGGAGCTGCTGGCGGTCCTGCGCGGGAACGGTGCGGAAACCTCCCTGCGTTTTGCCCAGGGTGAAGGCCCCACGGTATTCCTGATCGTGGGCGTGAACGGTGTGGGGAAGACGACGACGATCGGGAAGCTCGCGCATCGTCTGAAGCGTCAGGGACATCGCGTGCTCCTGGCTGCGGGCGACACGTTCCGGGCGGGGGCGATCGACCAGCTCCGGGTGTGGG
>VSDC01000455.1:0-2266 GCA_047459275.1 Gemmatimonadota bacterium | reverse complement strand
GGTCCGGCGGGAAGTCCTGCGTCAGGAAGAGAGTCCTCACCTCCCGAACCAGTACATCTTGCCGAAGAGGAGCAGGAACCCGACGATCACGCCGAGCGCGAACTCGTACTCACGGTGTGAGAAGTACCGGCGCAGCATGAACTCGGTGGCGTGCGGCTCCAGCGGCCGGTAGGGACGCAGCCGGGGAACGAAGAGCGGGACCGCCGTGGCGTAGACGCGATAGCGGTCGCCGAACAGCTCCTCGAGACGTCGCTCCTCCGCACGCATCGTCCGCCCGTAGACGATGACGAAGAAGAGCACGAACAACACGAGGAACACCCACGAGCCCCCGGCGATCGTCACGCCGACCCCGACCAGGAACGTGCCCAGGTAGAGCGGGTTGCGCGTGTGGGCGTACGGCCCGCCGGTCGTGAGGACGTTGTTCTTCCGGATCGTGCCCGACGCCCAGGCGCGGAGCAGCGACCCGATCACGGCCAGCACGATGCCGATCTTGAGGAGCGGCACCGTCGGCCGCGCAGCGACGAGGAAGATCGGAACGATGAGCCAGGGCGCACGGAGCCGGATCCAGTGCCACGGGATCCTCTCTTTCCGTCCTCCCTCGAGCGCTCCGGTCGGCGACCGGGGCTGCGTCGCCTCGGCTCGCGCCGCCGGGTGCGCCGCCGCGGGGTGCGCCTTCGTCCGCTGCTCGGTGGCCACCGTGGATCCTGCGGTCACTCGTCGTTCCTCCTGCTCGTGTCCGTCATCGCCGCACGCCGCAATGCGTCGGCATAGAGGTCGACCATCGCGCGGGCCGCGCGGTCCCGCGTGAAGTATCTCTCGAGGCGACGTCGCCCGCGCCGGCCCAGCTCCTCGGCGCCCGCGGGGTCGCGCAGCACACGCTCCAGCGCGTCCGCCAGGGTGTCCGCGTCGCCGGGCGGGACGAGCACGCCTGCGTCTTCGTCCAGCAGCTCGGGGAGCGATCCGACCGCCGAGGCGACGACGGGGCGTGCGAGCGCCATCGCCTCCAGCGCGATGCGACTCACCGCCTCCGACCCCGTCGACGGCACGACGACGACATCCAGCGCTTCGAGGAGCGGGCGCACGTCCGGGACCCTGCCCAGGAAATGGACCCGGTCCCCGATGCCGTGCTCGGCCGCCCGCTGCGCCAGCCCGGCCCGCGCCACGTCCCATTCCTCGCCCGCGATCACGAAATGCACATCCGGATGCCGCGCCGCGAGCCGCGCCGCCGCGTCGACGAAGACCGCATGTCCCTTCACCGCCGTCAGACGGCCAACGACGCCGACGATGGGTCCCGCAGCCGCGAGCCGCGCCCGCAGCGCCTCCGCTTCGGCCCGCGCCGCGCCGGGCACGAACTCGTCGACCATCACCCCGGGGTACACGACGCGGACCCGGTCCCGGCCGACGCCGAGCGCCGCGAACTCCGCGCACATGAAGCTCGCCGCCGCGCCGATCGCGTGCGCACCCCTCCGGAGGAGCAGCCGGTTCAGCCAATGGCCTTTGGGTGGACGAATATCGCTGCGCGTCCGTACGACCGCCACCGGCCTGCCCACGCCACGGGCGGCGATCGCCGCCGCAAGGAACCCTTCGGACCGGTGCGCGTCGAAGACCTCGATCCCTTCCCGCCGGGCCAGCTCGATGATCGCGCGGACGCCGCGCAGCAGGCGAATCGGACCCGCTTTCTCCAGGTGCAGGTCGACGACGCGTAGTCCCCGGGCCGCGGCCTCCCGGCCCGGCGGCGAATCCGCACGCGCCGCGAACCAGACCTCGTGGCCGCCCGCCGCGAGCGCTTCCGCCAGCCCGACCGCGTGCCATGCGTTGGCGTTGAACCAGCGCACGTCGCAGAGGATCAGGATCTTCATCGGTCCGCGATCACGACTCGGCCGACTCCAGCCGCCGGCCGGCGCGCTCCCCGGGCCAGCGCTTCCTCCACGGCTTCGAGCACCCGTTCGACCGGGACCTGCTCGAGCGGCCGCTCGACGCCCCCGGGCGCCTCGACCACGACCTGCGCCGGCGTCTCCGGGTTGGTCCACGCCGCCGCCTGGCCGGGGCGGAAGATGGTGACCGTCGGCGTGCCCACGGCCGCCGCGATGTGCTTCGGGCCGTTGTCGTTCCCGACCCACAGGGCGCAACGCGCGTAGATCGCGGCGAGCTGCCCGAGCGTCGTCCGACCATAGTCCCAGACCGCGGGCTCGCGCATTATCCCCGCGACCGTCCGCGCCACGTGCTCCTCGCCCGGGCCGCTCGTGATCAACAGTCGGCCCTCGAA
>VSDC01000454.1:0-2266 GCA_047459275.1 Gemmatimonadota bacterium | reverse complement strand
GCGACGCGCGAGCTCCTCTGCTCCTACGCCTGGCCCGGCAACGTCAGGGAACTTCGCAACGTCATCGAACGGGCGGTCATCCTCGCCCGCGAAGGATGGGTCGAACCGGCGCACCTTCCGCCTTATATTCGGGCAGCGGAGGTGGGCGCGCACCCGGTCGTGGTCGTGCCCATCGGGACCACCGTCGAGGAAGCCGAGCGCGAGCTGATCCTTAAGACGCTCGAGCACGTGGGGCACAACAAGGCCGAAGCGGCGCGGCGCCTCGGGATCGACGTGAAGACGATCCGGAACAAGCTCCGCGCGTACGGCTTGACCTGACCTGCCCATGAAAGTCGCTACGAAGCTGTCCGGGGCGTTCGGATTGCTGGTGATCCTGCTGGTCGGGCTCCTCGTGTACCACGTCCGCACGACCCGGGGCGTGGTCCGGACCAGCTACCACCTCTCCGAGATCTCGGGGCGTCTGAACTTCAGCGCCACGAATCAGAGCGTGCAGCTCGGGCACATCGAGGAGACGGCGGTCAAGTATCGGATCACCCGCGACTCCGCCTACCTCCGGCAGTTTCGCGACGCGGTCGGCGGCTTCGACGCGGGGCTCCGCACGCTCGCGGCGGAGCCGCTCACCGCCGAGGAACGGGCCGAGGTCGACCGACTCGTGGCCCTGTGGGGCGAGTTCGTCGCGCTCGCGGAGGAGTACGGCGCCGCGTTGCGGCCGGACCGCGACCTGGACGCCCGACTGCTCCAGATCCAGACGTCGATCGACGGGCTGCGAGAGCAAACGCAGCGGGTTGCCGCGGCGTCGCGCGAGGTCATGGAACGTCGCCTGGCCGAGTCCGCCTCCGCGGCGCGCAAGGCCGAGCGCGTCACGTGGGGCGCGGCCGCCGTCGCACTCACGGTGAGCATCCTGGTGTCGGGGCTCATCATTCGCTCCGTCGCGGATGCGCTGGCGCGACTCCAGGAGGGGACGCGACAGGTCGCGGAGGGGAACTTCGACTACCGTCTGGACCTGGGACGGAAAGACGAGTTCGCCCAGCTCGCCCACGACTTCAACGTCATGAACCACCGCCTGGGCGAGCTGGACCGGATGAAGCGGGACTTCCTCTCCAAGGTCTCGCACGATCTGAAGACGCCCCTTGCCTCGATGCAGGAGACGATCCAGCTTCTGCTGGATGGCGTGCCCGGCCCGCTGACCGAGAGCCAGCGCAGACTCCTGGAGCTCAACCAGGAGAGCGCGCGGCGGCTGTCGGCGATGATCGGCAAGATCCTCCAGCTCTCGGCGATGGAAGCGGGGACGGTCGGGCTGGAGATCGGCACGTACGACCTCGCAGCGTTGGTGCGCGAGGCGATCGACCACACCACGATGGCGGGAGCGGACCGGGGCGTCCGCATCACCGCGGATCTCCCCGAGGCGACGCTCTTCGTGGACTGCGACAGGGATCAGATCCTCCAGGTGCTGCTGAACCTGCTCGAGAACGCGACCAAGTTCACTCCGGCCGGCGGAGAGGTACGCGTTTCGGTGCGGTACGCGAAGGACCGGCCGGCGGACGTGCCCGAGGAGCGGTGGCTCGCGGTACGGCGCGGGGCGGGACGGGCCGCCGGCGTCGCCTGCATCGAGGTCACGGACGACGGGCCCGGCGTGCCCGACGACGACAAGGAGATGATCTTCGAGAGGTTCTACCAGACGCAGGCGGGACGAAAGGTCGCCGGGAGAGGCGTCGGCCTCGGTCTCACCATCTGCCGGGAGATCGTCGACGCCCACGGGGGCGAGATCTGGGTCCAGGACGCGCCCGACGGTGGCGCTACGTTCGTCGTGCTGCTTCCGGGAGCCACCGTGCGTGCGCCCAGGATCGCGGCCGTCGGTGCGTGAGGAGGGTCTGGCGATGACGATGCCCCGGGCGTTCATCCTCGCCCTCATCGCCCCGATCCTCGCGGCAGGGTGCGCCGCGCGACCGTTCCACTCCCATTTCGAGGCCGGCCGTTTCGAGGAGGCCGCACGCGCGTTCGAAGAGGATCCCTCGCTCCTGCGCGACCAACGGGCGTTGCTGCGCGCCGCGATCGTCTACGCGGACCCCGCGAGCCCGGCCCACGACCCGGAGCGCGCCCGTGAGCTCCTCGACCGCCTCATCGAAGAGAGAGGAGATGGGGAGTATGCCCGGCACGCGCGCTGGGTCCTTGCCTTCCTGGACGAGCTGGGTCGGCGGGAGGAGGAGGCGCGTGTTCTCCAGATGCGCGTCGATTCGCTGATCGCCCGGATCGCGGCGCTCGAGGC
>VSDC01000453.1:0-2277 GCA_047459275.1 Gemmatimonadota bacterium | reverse complement strand
GTGGTCGAGGCGGGCGCGAGCGTGCTCGTGGCGGGCGCGGCGGTCTACGGCGGGGAGCGATCGGTCGCAGAGAACATCCAGGCTTTGCGGTCCGCAGCCAACGGTTGAGCCGGGGCGTCGATTCCGGTAGATTCCAGAGTCGGCCGGGGTGGCGGAATTGGTAGACGCAGGCGACTTAAAATCGCTCGCTCCAAAGGCGTGCGGGTTCGAGTCCCGCCCCCGGCATTGAAACTTCATGGATCTTTCCCTACACATCCTCGCCGTGTCCGGCATCGTTGCCGTAGCGCATCGGTGGATGCGAAGCGCACTCCGGGTGCTCGGCAGCGGCGCGGAGGCCTATTTCGCCGGTGCGGTCGCCCGTACCCGGGCGGACCGGGGGGATCTGACGGGGATGGCCGAGGCGAGCGGAGAGGCCTCGAGGGCACGGCGCGCCCGGGCCTGGGCCTTCGCCGCGCTGCTGCTGTGGACGGCCCTCCTCGTCGTTCCCACCTGGTTCCTGCCCAGACCCGCCTTCGTCTACGCGTCGTACTCCGCGCTGTGGGCGGCAGCGGCGGTGCGTCGCGTCGTGGATGCGGCGATCCGGAGCCGAAGTTGAGATGATGCGCGTCACCTTTCTGGGCACGGCGGCGAGCCGGCCGACCGTGGGACGGAACGTGAGCGCGATCCTGGTGGCACGCCACGGGGAGCTGCTCCTCTTCGACTGCGGCGAGGGGACGCAGCGGCAGATGATGCGCTTCCAGACCGGGTTCGGGATCGGCGACGTCTTCTTCACGCACATGCACGCCGATCATTTCCTGGGCGTGATCGGTCTGCTGCGGACCATGGGGCTGCAGGGGCGTGAGGAGCCGATCACGCTGTGGGGCCCTGCCGGGAGCGGGTCGATCCTGCACGACGCGGTCAACCTCGGCGTCGAGCGGGTGCCGTTCGAGATCACGATCCGGGAGCTGGAGCCCGGCGAACGCGTCGAGCGGGAGGAGTACGACATCGTGGCGTATCCCACGCAGCACGGCGGGCGATCGGTGGGCTACGCGCTGATCGAGCACGACCGTCTGGGTAGGTTCTACCCGGAGCGGGCGCGAGCGCTGGGCGTCCCCGAGGGCCCGCTGTTCGGTAAGCTGCATCGCGGCGAGCCGGTCGAGATCGACGGAAGGGTGATCCGCCCCGAGGACGTCGTCGGGCCGCCCCGGCCGGGCCGCAAGGTGGTGTACACGGGCGACACGCGTCCCACGCGGCGGACCGTAGAGATCGCGCGCGGCGCGGACCTGCTGATCCACGATGCGACGTTCGCGGACGACGAGGCCGACCGGGCCCGGGCCACGAACCACTCGACGGCGCGCGAGGCGGCGGAAGTCGCGCGGCGCGCGGGCGTGCTCCGGCTCGCCCTCACACACATCTCATCGCGGTACTCGGAGGATCCGCGGCCCCTCGAGCGGGAAGCGCGGGAGGTGTTCCCGGGCGCGATCGTCGCGAACGACGGGATGGTCATCGAGGTGCCGTACCGCAGCGAAGAGGAATGACGAGCCTGGCAACGACGAAAGCGCGGGTGCGGGGAGCACACGCGGAGGTACGCGTCCCCGGCGACAAGTCGATCACACACCGGGCGCTGATGCTGTCGTGCATCGCCGACGGGAGGAGCATGCTTAGAGGGCTCCTCCCGGCCGGGGATTCGTGGTCGACGGTCGGAGCGCTCCGTGCGCTGGGTCTCGCCGCGCCCGACCTCCCGGCGGACGGCGCGCCGGTGACGGTGTACGGAAGCGGGCTCCGCGCGGCGACGGCGCCTTCGGCGCCGATCGACTGCGGGAACAGCGGGACGACCGCCCGGCTCCTGCTCGGCCTGATCTCGGGGTACGAGATCCAGGCGACGCTGACCGGTGACGAGTCGCTGCGGCGGCGGCCGATGCGGCGGGTCACGGAGCCGCTTTCCGCGATGGGCGCGCGCTTCGAGGAATTGGGCGAGGCGGACAGGCTGCCGATCCGGGTGACCGGCGGCGCGTTGAGGCCGATCGACTACGCGAGCCCGCAATCAAGCGCGCAGGTGAAGAGTGCGCTGCTCCTGGCCGGGATCACCGGCGGGGTCGAGGTGCGGGTGACGGAACGCGTCGCCTCCCGGGACCACACGGAGCGAATGCTGCGCGCCATGGGGGCGGAGGTCGAGATCGATCGGGGAGAAGGCGACGCCTACACGGTGCGCCTCGCGCCGCCCGAGCGTCTCAGCCCGCTCGACTGCACGGTCCCGGGCGACTTCTCCTCCGCCGCGTTCTTCATTGCGCTCGGCAT
>VSDC01000452.1:0-2287 GCA_047459275.1 Gemmatimonadota bacterium | reverse complement strand
TCGAGAAGTTCGAGCGCTGGCGCACCGAGCTCATCGAGACGATCGCGGCCACGGACGACACGCTCCTGGAGGCCTACCTGGAGGGCGGCGAGATCGACCGCGAGAAGGCGCTCGCGGCGATGAAGGCGGCGATGCTGCGGGGCGAGATGTATCCGCTCTTCTGCGGCGCCGCGGAGCGGACCTGGGGCACGCGCGCGCTGCTGAACAAGCTGGTGGAGCTGATGCCGAACCCGGCGGAGGCCGCGCGGGAGCAGGCGCAGCGCCCGGGCTCGGGCCACGAGGTGGAACTGCGCGCCGATGACAACGGGCCGCTGGCAGCGCTCGTCTTCAAGACGACGCTGGAGCCGCACGTGGGCGAGCTGTCGTACTTCCGGATCTTCAGCGGCTCCATCGCCAACGGGCAGGAGGTCTGGAACGCGAGCCGGGATGCGGCGGAGAAGATGGCGCACCTGTCCATCGCCCTGGGGAAGGAGCGCCTCGAGGTGCCGCGCCTCCACGCCGGCGACATCGGGGTCGTCGCCAAGCTGAGGGACACGCACACGAACGACTCCCTCTCGGACGAGGGCCAGCCGTTGGTCCTCGAGCCGATCCGTTTCCCGGAGCCGGACATCTCGACGGCGATCCGTGCGGCGAGCCGCAACGACGAGGACAAGCTCGGGAACGGGCTGAGCAAGCTCCACGAGGAGGACCCGACCTTCCACAGCGCCTACGACCCGGAGCTGCGGCAGACGATCGTTCGCGGCCTCGGGGAGTTGCACCTGGAAGTGCAGCTCGAGCGGTTGAAGCGCAAGTTCGGCGTTTCCGTCCTGACCGAGCAGCCCAGGATCCCCTACAGGGAAACCATCAAGGCGACGGCGGAGGGGCAGGGGAAGTACAAGAAGCAAACGGGCGGCCGCGGCCAGTACGGCGACTGCTGGATCCGGCTCAAGCCGCTTCCCCGGGGGAGCGGGTACCGCTTCGTCGATTCCATCGTGGGCGGCGTGATCCCCGGGAAATTCATCCCGTCGGTCGACAAGGGGGTGCAGGAGGCCGCGCGACGCGGGATCCTGGCCGGCTACCCCGTCGTCGACTTCGAGTGCGAGTGCTACGACGGCTCGTACCACACCGTAGACTCGAGCGACGTGGCGTTCCAGGTCGCCGGTTCGCTGGCGTTCCAGAAGGTGGCGGCCGAGGCGAATCCCGTCCTCCTCGAGCCGATCATGGAGGTCGAGGTGCTCACGCCCGAGGAGTTCATGGGCGACGTGATCGGCGACCTGAACCAGCGTCGAGGGAAGATCCTCGGGATGGAGCCGGAGGGGAAGAAGACGCGGATCCGTGCGCTCGTTCCCCTCGCCGAGCTGTACCGGTACGCCACGTCGTTGCGCTCGATCACGCAGGGGCGCGCGGTGCACACGCGCAAGTTCCACAGTTACGAGGAGGTCCCGCCGCACGTGGCGCAGAAGGTGATCGAGTCGGCGAAGGCGGAGCGGGAGGAGGTCCACGCGTAGAGCTCGCCCGGCCGCGGGTCGCGTTGCCGACCGACCCACACGGTGCGGCGTGGGAGTCGCGTCCACCGGACTCGGGAGGTGATCCATGTCCGTCGAAACTCGTTCCCAATCGGAGGCGCTCGCCTCCGATCTCCGGGATATGTGGGATCAGCTCGAGGCGATCCGACGCGATGCGAAGGCGCTCGTGTCCGGGCTACGCCCCGACCAGCTCGCGTGGCGGCCGGCGCCGGACCGGTGGTCGATCGCGGAGTGCCTGGATCACCTCACCCGGATGGCAGAAGCCGTCATGCCGAGCATCGACGCCGGGATCGCGAACGCGCGCGCTCGTGGGTGGCTGCGCCGCGGGCCGTATCGGCCTGGGCCGCTCCAGCGGTGGATGCTGCGGGGGACGGAGCCGCCGCCGAAGGTGAGGGTCAGGGTGAAGGAATCGCTGGGGCCGACGGCGGGCCGCGCCCCGGAGGAGTGCGTGGCCCGTTTCTTCACCGCCCAGGACGAGATCCAGCTTCGCCTTGCCTCAGCGAGCGACCTGGACCTGCAGCGGATCAAGATCCCGTCGCCGGTCGTGTCGTGGATACGCTACCCGCTCGGGTTCGCCTTCCTCTTCCTCCTCGCCCACGAGCGCCGGCACCTCTGGCAGGCGTGGCAGGTCAGGCGCGATCCCGGGTTTCCGGGGTAGGCGTCGGGCACGACAGGCCCGGGCAGGGGGACGAGCACCGGGTCTGTCGGGGGCGGGTTCAGACGTCGTCGCCGATGGGGGCGGGCGGCGCGGCCGTGCCTGCACGGCCGCGCCGCCTTCGCGT
>VSDC01000033.1:0-11163 GCA_047459275.1 Gemmatimonadota bacterium | reverse complement strand
CGGGCTCTCCACGTGAGGGGCAGCCGCCGGTCCTTCCCGAAGGCCCGGGGCGTGACCTTGATCCCGGGGGGGGCCTGCCGCCGCTTGTACTCGCTCCGGTCGACCATCCCGATCACCCGCCGCACGAGTTCGACGTCGAAGCCCGCATCCCGGAACTCCGGCACCCCCCAATCGCGCTCCACGTAGAGCTCGAGGATCGGGTCCAACTCCTCGTACGGCGGCAGCGTGTCGACGTCGAGCTGCCCGGGGCGCAGCTCGGCCGACGGCGGCTTGGTCAGCACGCTTTCCGGGATCATCGGCTCCGGGTCCCGGGCGTTCCGCCAGCGGGCGAGCTCGTACACGAGCGTCTTCGGCACGTCCTTGATCGGGGCGAATCCGCCGGCCATGTCGCCGTAGAGGGTGCTGTACCCGACGGCCATCTCGCTCTTGTTCCCCGTCGTGAGGACGAGCCAGCCGAACTTGTTGGAAAGGGCCATGAGAATGATCGCCCGGATCCGCGCCTGGAGGTTCTCCTCCGTCACATCGGGCTCGCGGCCCTCGAATTGGGGCGCGAGCGTCTCGAGCGCCGCGGAGAACATGGACTCGATCGGAATGGACCGCAGCTCGATCCCGAGGGCCTTGGCAAGGGCCGCGGCGTCCGTCCGGCTCCCTTCGGAGGAGTAGCGCGACGGCATCGAAACACCGATCACGTTCTCGGCCCCGAGCGCGTCCACGGCGATCACCGCGACGAGCGAGGAGTCGAGTCCGCCGGAGAGCCCAAGGACGACCTTCTCGAAGCCGTTCTTGCGCACGTAGTCCCGCGTCCCGAGCACGAGCGCCTGGTAGACCTCGCCCACGTCGTCGTGGGCGATCGGGCCCGATGCATTGAGCGGCGGACAGGAAGGGGAGGGAGGGGCTGCGGAAATGACCCGTCGCTCGACGTGCCGGGCGCCGCGGCGCCCCAGGTGACGGCGCCGCGGGTCGTGGGTCCGGGTCCGGAACACCTCCTCCAGCTCGATGTCGCACACGAGCAGCTCTTCTGTGAACGACGCCGCCTCCGCCACGATCCGGCCCGTCGGGTCGAAGACCACGCTGTTCCCGTCGAAGACCAGCTCGTCCTGCCCGCCGACCTGGTTCACGTACGCGACCGCGACCGCGTAGTCCGCCGCCCGGGTCGCAAGCATCCGCTGCCGGTCCCGCCACTTCCCGCGATGGAACGGCGATGCGTTGATGTTGACGATCAGGTCCGCGCCGGCGAGCGCCTGCCGCGCGAACGGTCCTCCGGGCGACCAGATGTCCTCGCAGATCGTGACCCCGACCCACGCGCCCGCGATCTGATACAGCGCCACCCCCGCACCCTCCCGGAAGTAGCGCCTTTCGTCGAAGACTCCGTAATTGGGGAGCCGCTCCTTGTGGTAGACGCCCACCACCGCGCCGTCGGCGAGCACCGCCGCGGCGTTGTACAGGTCCGTGTCCCGATCCACGAACCCGACGACGGCGGCAATCCCCTCGGTCCGGCACGCGACGGACTCCAGCGCGGTCCGGTTCGCCTCCACGAACGCGGGCTTGAGCACCAGATCCTCCGGCGGATAGCCCGTGAGCGCCAGCTCCGGGAACGCCACCAGGTCCACGCCCAGCGACTTCGCCTCTTCCAGTGACGCCACGATCCGCTCCACGTTCCCGGACAGGTCTCCGACTGTCGTGTTGATCTGTGCTAGCCCGATCCTGAGCCGACTCATCCGTGTGCTCCCCTCCGAGCCCCGCCCGCGCCGCTCCCTCGCGGTCACGCCCAAGCGTTGGCACGGCGCCAATGTATGCCGCTCCTTCTCGCACCGGCAACTCGCTCACGCGTTGCAGCGGTACGACCTTTGCGCCACTTCCTTCGAGGATCCTTCGTACCGCCCTCGCCGTTCGTCACCAGGAGCACCTCACGCCATGAAGGCACGGGAAATCATGACCGCCGACCCGTCGTGCTGCCACCCGCACGACCCCGTCACCCGCGCCGCCGCCCTCATGGCCGAAGGCGACTGGGGATGCCTCCCCGTCGTCGAACCGGGCACCGACCGGATCATCGGCATCCTCACGGACCGTGACATCGCCCTCCGCGTCGTCGCCGCGGCCCTCGATCCGAGCACCACGGACGTCGAGTCCGTCATGAGCCGGGGAATCGTCTGCTGCCTCCCCGACGACGACATCGAGGACGTCGAGCAGTACATGCGCTCCCACCGCGTCCGCCGCATCCCCGTCGTCGACGCCCGCGGTCGCGTGATCGGCATCATCTCCCAGGCGGACCTTGCCATTCGCGCCTTCCGTGAGCGCCACGCCCTCGACGCCGAAGACATCGCCCGCACCCTCGAGGCCCTGTCCGAGCCCGCCCCCTGTCCCCGGACGCCCGCGTAAGTGACTGAAATTACATATCTTACAACCCAACAGAGGAATGGGTCTTGCACTCTTGCCCCGGTGAGCGGAGGCAATCGAACCGCACCAGGAGCCAGGAGGTGTCATGGCAATGCGCAGGGATGTCGAGATGGAGGGGATGACCGGGCGCACCCAGGAGCAGGGGAGGACCCAGTTCGGCGAAACCATGGAGCGGGGTCGGGAAGAGGCCGAGGGGATCAAGGACCGCGTGATGGACAAGGCGCGCTCCGCGGTGGAGGGCGGTAAGAACCGCGCCGCCGAGGGGATGCTGAGCGTGAGCGAGAAGATCGAGCACCGCGCGGAATCGATGGAAGAGCGCGGAGGCGTCGGCGGACGCCTCGGCAAGCTCATGCACCGTGCGGGCGACGCGCTCGAGAGCGGCGCGAACTACATAAGGACCCACGAACTCTCGACGATACGCGACGACGTGACGACGCAGATCCGGGAGCATCCGTTCGCCAGCGTCGGCGTCGCCCTCGGTACGGGCTTCGTCCTCGGCCGCATCTTCAGTGGCGGCGACGAGGAGATGGAGGAGCGGGTCGAGCGGCTCGAAGAGCAGCTCGAGTCCCGGGAGAAGGAGCTGGAGCGCGTGCGGGCGGAAAGCGGTGGCATGAGGAAGCAGCTGGGCAGGGCGCTCGGTAGCGGCCTCAGCATGCTCGTCGCGCGCCAGGTCCGCAACCGGATCGCCGACCGCTGACGCGCCCGGCAGGGCGAAAGTCAGGAGCTAGCCGCACTTCCTTGCGACGGGCCGCCTCCCGGCGGCCCGTCGTCTTTATCGCTTGACACACGCTGAACGCCCGCTGCATTCTGACCCGAGTTTCCGTCTTCGGTGCGCAGCTCTCCCCGCCGACGTCGAACACGTCGGGTCTCGCGTCGAGACCGAACCCCTTCTCCATAATGGGAGGCAGCATGAAGCGAATTTCCGCCATCCTGGCGACGCTCGCCCTTTCCGCTACACCGGCAGCCGCGCAGAGCGACCTGCTCTCGAGCTGCACGAGCGCGGTGCCTACGGACCGCGACGGCAACCCCGTCCCCGTGGCCGTGACGAACGCCGTCGAAGAGCCGTTCCAGTTCCTCTGCGCGCAATTCGTGAACTCCCTCACGACGGTCCAGCCGAGCGTCGGGATCGCCTTCTCGGGAGGGAACCCGGTCCTCGGCACCGGGACGACGATCGGCAAGCGGCTCGGGATCCTTCCGCGCGTCAGCGTGTCCGCCCGGGCCAACGTCGCCCTGGCCGACCTGCCGGACCTCTTCCGCGGCGGCTACTCCAACGAGCTCACGGCGCTCCAGCCCCAGCTCGGTACCGCGCCCGTCGTCGGCGTGCCCGTCGCGTCTGTACAGGGCGACGTCGTGATCGGCCTCTTCGACGGCATCTCCACCGGTCCGATGCTCAGCGGGGTCGGATCGATCGACCTCCTCGGCAGTTTCTCGCTCCTGCCCAAGGCGGAAGCGGTCGGTCTGTCCGAGTCGATCACCAATTACGGCGCCGGCGCCCGTATCGGGATCCTTCGTCAGGGCCTGGTCACCCCGGGGATCTCGGTTTCGGCCATGTATCGTGTCATGAACGACATTGCCTTCGGTAGCATAGAAGGCGGCGACCCCGGGGAGTTCTCGGCCGATCTGCGCACGCTCAGCGTCCGGGGCGTCGTGAGCAAAGGGATCCTCGCCCTCGACCTGGCCGTCGGCGCCGGCTACGACCGCTACACGAGCGACGTTTCCGTCGGTTGGCTTCTGGACTGCAAGCTCCTCGAGTGCGAGACCTACCAGCCCGGCGGCGCCGAAATCGTCGGCCGGTTCGACGGCGAGCTGACGACCTCCGCCTGGAACGTCTTCGGCAATGTCGCCCTCGACCTGCTCGTCCTCAGCATCGTGGGCGAGATCGGGTACCAGAAGGCCGTCGATGGCATCAGCGTCGACGACCTGGAGGACGCCGAGCTCCCGTCGTCTCGGCACCTGACGGCGAAGGACCTCGGCGGCGGGCGCCTCTTCGGCAGCATCGGGCTCCGCCTCACCCTCTGACCGGAACACCGGCGATTGGGGCTCGCCGCGCCATCGACCCGCCGTTGAAGTGCCGTACAGGTTGCGGTATCTTTCGCGGTCTACAGGGGTAAAGGAAGGCGATGGCGCGACGCACCGGACCGGTTACCGCAACGATCCAGACGAGCGACGGCGACACCTCGTTCGCCGTCGCCGTCTCGGGCATCGCCCGGCGCTTCGGACACCGCTGGGCGCTGCGCGACGCATCCCTCCACGTCGAGCCCGGCACCGTGGCCGCGCTCGTCGGCCACAACGGGAGCGGCAAGACCACGCTCCTCCGCATCATCGCCACCACTCTCCGGCCGACCCGCGGGAGCGGGAGCGTGTTCGGCCACGACCTCGTGCGGGAGGCGGACGGGATTCGCGAGCTGGTCGCAGTCCTTGGACACACCCCCGGCCTCTACGGCGACCTCACCGCCCGGGAGAATCTCGAGTTCGCTTTGCGGATGTCCGGTCGGGCGCCGACGCGCCAGGAGGTGGACGAAGCGCTCGATCGAGTCGGCCTCGCAACGGAAGCCGACGAGCTCGTCCGCACGTTCTCCGCCGGGATGCAGCGCCGGCTCGCCCTCGCCCGCGTGCTCCTGCGCAGGCCGCGGCTGATCCTCCTCGACGAGCCCTACGCCGCCTTCGATGCGGAGGGGATCGCCTGCGTCAACGCAATCCTGGCGGAGCACAAGGCCGCGGGCGGCGCCGCGATCGTCGCGACCCACGACCCGGTCCGCGCCGCGCCCGTCGTCGACCGCTTCTGGGCCATCGACCACGGACGAACCACGCCGACGGAACCGGCCCTCGTCCTCGCCGCCGCCGCGGGCCGCGACCCCGCGGTCGTCCCCACGGTGCCCGTCCAGACCAGAGTACAGGGGGCGATCGGATGAGCTGGCGCGCCGAGCTGACCCGGGCCGCCGCCCTGGCCTGGAAGGACCTGACCGCCGAGAGGCGCACCAAGGCCAACTTCAACGCCGTCGTCTTCCTCGCCGGCATGATCCTCCTCCTCTTCGGGTTCGCCTTCGGGCCCGATGCAGCGGCGCTCAGGGCCGCGGCCGCCGGCGTCCTCTGGCTGACCGTCCTCTTCAGCGGAGTCCTGGCCTTCAACCGGTCGTATCAACTCGAGCTGGAGAACGGAGCCCTCGAGCAGCTCCTCCTCTATCCGGGGAGCCGCAAGACGATCTTTCTCGGCAAGCTCGCCGCGAACCTCGCCTTCGTTTTCCTGGTCGAGGCCATCGTCGTCCCGGTCGCGGCGATACTGTACGACCTGCCGCTCGCCAGGCCGTTCCCCGGGCTCGCCGTCGTGCTTCTCCTCGGGACCTTCGGCTTCGTCACGCTCGGGACCTTCTACGCGGCCATGGCGAGCCGCGTCCGGGCCCGGGAGGTCCTCCTCCCGCTGCTCCTCTTTCCGATGCTCGTGCCCGTCGTGGTCGCATCGGTGGAGGCGACGTCGGCGATCCTGGCCGGCGATCCCATGGGCGACGCCAGCGCCTGGCTGCGTCTGCTCATGGTCTTCGACGCGGTCTTCTTCACCGCTTCGGTTCTCGCATTCGAACACGTGATCGATGAATGAGATGGACGACCTGACTTCGAGTCGTTTCTCAGATATTCCCCTGCGGCAGGGTCGCTGGGTCGGCGTGCTCGGCTGGGCCGCGCTTCTCGCCATGATCGGCGCCCAGGCGATCGGGTTCGCGATCTCTCGCCCGGAGCGCGACATGGGTCACCTCCAGAAGATCCTCTACGTCCACGTGCCGATCGCGTGGGCGATGATGATCGCGTACTTCATCGTCTTCGTGGCCAGCATCCTGTACCTCGTGCGCCGGCGGGAGCGCTACGACCTGGTGGCGGCGGCGTCCGCGGAGGTCGGGGTCGTGTTGACGGCCCTCACGCTCGTGCTCGGCTCGATCTGGGCGCGCCCGACCTGGGGCGTTTGGTGGACGTGGGACCCGCGTCTCACCACTTCGGCGATCCTCCTCGTGATCTTCGCCGGTTACCTGGCGCTGCGCGCGTACACGGAGGACGCGGACCGCAGGGCGCGCTGGAGCGCGGCGGTCGGGATCCTGGGGTTCCTGAACGTCATCATCGTGTACCAGTCGGTGCGGTGGTGGCGCAGCATCCATCAGGTCCAGTCCAGCCCGGACACCGTGGATCCGAGCTACGCGCTCGCGCTGAGGCTCAACGCGATCGCAGCCTTGCTGGTACTGGCGTACCTGGTGGCGCGTCGTTACCATGCCGCCCGGCTCGAGCGGGCCGTGGAGGCGCGCATGGAAATGGCGGCGCTCGAGAAGGGAGGTGCCCATGTCTGAGTGGGTGTTCGTCTCGGCGGCGTATGTGGCGACGTGGGTTGTCCTCCTGGGTTACACGGTGTACCTGAACAGGAGAATCCGGCGCGCCCGGGAGCTGGTAGAACGGTCGACGGACTCTGGGGAGGTGCAGCGATGAACACGACGAGCTCCGGCGGACGACGGATCGGCTTCGTCGTCGGGCTTGTGGTCATACTTTCCGGTTTTGCCTACCTCCTTTACGGCGGGATCGGCGAGAATCTCGTCTACTTCGTCACACCGACGGAGCTGCTCGAGAAGGGAGAATCGGCGTACGACGCGCCGGTGCGCCTCGGCGGCCAGGTGGCGCCCGGGACGGTCCGGTGGGATGCCGAGGCCCTCGACCTCCGCTTCGCCATCACGGACGGCCAGAAGACGATCGAGGTCCATTCGACGGGCGCACCGCCGCAGATGTTCCGCGACGGGATCGGCGTCATCGTGGAAGGTCGACTCACGCGGGAAGGCATCTTCGAGTCGACCAACCTTATGGTGAAGCACTCGAACGAGTATCGTCCGCCGGCCGAGGGGCATCCGCCGTCGGAGATGTACCGCTCGCTGATCCGCGAAGGGGAATCGTGATCTCGACGCTCGGGTTCGGCACCATCGCCGTGGCGCTGGCGCTGTCGGTGTACGGCGCCGTCGCGGCGGTGGTCGGCGTACGCACGCGCCGGCCGGAGCTGGTCCAGAGCGCGAGCCTCGCGGCGTATGTGAACTTCGGGCTCCTGGCCATCGCGAACCTGGCGATGGTCTACGCCCTGGTCGTGCACGACTTCAGCGTCTCTTACGTGGCGCAGGTCGGAAGCCGATCGACGCCGCTCTTCATCACGATCATCTCCCTCTGGAGCGCGCTGGAGGGCTCGATCCTCTTCTGGGGCCTCGTCCTCGCGGCGTACACGGCGGCGGCGGTCTACGTGCACCGGAACCATCCGGGGCCGCTCGTGCCCTACGCGACGGCCGCGATGCTCTCCGTCGGGGCGTTCTTCTACATGCTCCTCGTGGGGCCGGCGAACCCCTTCGAGGCGGTGTGGCCGGTGCCGCCGGACGGACCGGGGCCGAACCCGTTGCTCCAGAACCACATCCTCATGGCGGTCCACCCGCCGCTCCTCTACCTCGGATACGTGGGGATGACCGTGCCGTTCGCATTCGCCATCGGCGCGCTCCTGTCGGGCGAACCGGACGCCACGTGGATCCGTATGACGCGCCGCTGGACGGTCACTGCCTGGATCTTCCTCTCGCTGGCGATCGTCGCGGGGATGTGGTGGTCGTACGAGGTGCTCGGTTGGGCCGGCTACTGGGCGTGGGACCCCGTAGAGAACGCGTCCTTCATGCCCTGGCTTACGGCCACGGCGTTCCTGCACTCGGTCATGGTGCAGGAGCGGAGGGAGATGCTCAGGGTGTGGAACCTGAGCCTCATCGTCTCGACGTTCCTGCTCACGATCCTGGGCACGTTCTTGACGCGCAGCGGGATCGTCCAGTCGGTCCACGCCTTCACGCAGGGCACGATCGGCTACTACTTCATCGCATTCATCGCCGTCGGGCTCGTCTTCTCGCTGATCCTCCTGACGGGGCGCGGCGCCGAGCTGCGTTCGCCCGGTAACCTGGACAGCGCCCTCTCGCGTGAGACGGTCTTCTTCTTCAACAACCTGATCCTCACGGCGTTCACCTTCACCGTGCTCCTCGGGACGCTCTACCCGATCGTCGCCGAGGCGCTGCGGGGCGTGAAGGTGAGCGTGGGCGCGCCCTTCTACAACAAGATGACGCTGCCGCTGTGCATGGCGCTGCTGTTCCTGCTGGGCGTCGGCCCCGCGCTCCCGTGGCGCCGTGCGGAGCCCGACGTCCTGCGGCGGAAGCTCGTGATCCCCGGGGTCGCGTTCCTGGCCGTGGCCGGTGCGTCGCTTGCACTTGGCCTTCGGCAGCCGTACACGATCCTGACGTTCGGCTTCGCGGCGTTCGTGCTCTGCGTGACCCTGGGCGAGTTCGCGGCGGGCGCCCGGGCGCGCATGCGCGCCCACGGCGAGTCCGCCCTCGTGGCCCTGGGCCGCCTGATCAACGCGAACCGCCGTCGCTACGGCGGCTACATCGCCCATCTCGGCGTGGTCTCGATGGCGGTCGGGATCGCGGCGTCCTCCACGTTCCAGTCGACGCGCGACGTCACGCTGCGCCCGGGTCAGAGCGTCCAGGCCGGCCGGTACGACGTTCGCTTCGATCAGCTTTGGGCTCGAAACGAGCCCCACCGCTTCGTCGTCGGGGCGGATCTGACCGTCCTCATAGAGGGTAGGGAAGTGGGCCGCCTGGCGCCTCGGCTCAACTTCTACGGCGACCGGGACGAGCCGATCACGACGCCCGCGGTTCGCACGCGCCCGGACGAGGACCTGTACATCAACCTCATGGCCTTCGAGCGGGACGGTTCCTCGGCCACGTTCCAGATCATCATCGAGCCAATGGTGGTGTGGATCTGGATCGGAGGCGGTATCATCGGCCTGGGAGGGCTCGTTGCCGTGCTGCCGGGGCGTCGTCGGCGTGAGGTGGCCGTGGCGGCGGATACGTACCCGGTCGCTGCAGGGAAGGGAGGCGACGTGTGAATCTGCGCTCCGTCCTGATCGCGATCCTCGTGACCGTGCCGCTGGTGGCCGTCTTCCTCTACGGGATGCGCTCGGACCCGCGCATCGTCCCGCCAGCGATCCCCGGGCAGCCGGCGCCGGACTTCGCCCTGGCGCGGATGCCCATGACCCCCGGGGAGGAACCGTCGGACACGGTCCGGCTGAGTGACTACCGCGGGAAGGTCGTCGTCCTCAATTTCTGGGCGTCCTGGTGCGTCCCGTGCCGGGTCGAGCATCCGGAGCTCGTCGCCGTGGCGCGCGAGTATCGCGACCGCGGCGTCGTGTTCCTCGGCATCCTCTACAATGATCAGGTGAGCAACGCGCGGGCGTGGCTGGAGGAGATGGGTGGAGAGGAGTATCCGACGCTCCTCGACCCGGGGACGCGCACCGCCATCGATTACGGGCTCACGGGCGTGCCCGAGACCGTGATCATCGACCGCAACGGGATCGTGCGGTTCAAGCGGATCGGGATCGTGAATCGTGAGATGCTCGTTCGCGAAGTCGAGCCGCTCCTCGCCGATCAGGAGGTGGTCGGCCCATGACTCCCCGGATCTCCCGTCTCGCCATGGCCCTCGCGTTCGCCGGCGGGGTCGCGGCTGCGCCGGTTGCGGCGGAGGCTCGGAGTACACCGCAGGCGGCCTCCCAGGCCGCGCCCCAGGACGACGCCGAGCTCGAAAAGCTGACGAGCGCCGTCGCATCCCAGCTCCGCTGCCCGGTGTGTCAGGGGCTCTCGATCGAGGACTCGCCGACCGAGCTCGCCCGCGACATGCGGGCCGTGGTCCGCGAGCAGCTCGCGGCCGGCAAGTCGCCCGAAGAGGTCAAGGCGTACTTCGTGAGCAAGTACGGGGAGTGGATCCTGCTCGAGCCGGAGCCGCGCGGCCTCAATCTGGCCGTCTACCTCCTCCCGGTCCTCGCCCTCGCCGGAGGCGCGACCGTGATCGTCCGGTCGGTGCGTCGCTGGACCGGAGCGTCAGCCGCCGACCATGCCGATTCGTGAGCGTCCGGACGCCGCGAATGCGGACCCGACGACGTAGAGCGTGGTATCACCATATCCGGCGTCTCCGGCGTCGATCCGACACCTTCGCCAACTCATTGGAGCGTGAATGTATCCGGTACTGATCGAAATCGGGGGGTTCACCATCACGACCTTCGGCCTGATGATGTTCCTGGCGTTCATCGCCGGGGCGTGGGTCCTCTCGAAGCAGATCGAGCAGCGTGGCTACGAGCGTGACATCGCCTGGGATGTCCTGATCTGGATCATGATCGGCGGGATCCTCGGCGCCAAGCTCTACTACCTGGCGCTCCATCTCCCGGACGTGATCGAGAATCCGACCAGGATGCTGCTCAGCCGCGGCGGGCTGGTCTGGTACGGCGGCCTGATCGGCGGCGTCCTCGCCTATTACTGGCAGATTCGGAAGCGTGGGCTCCCGATCGCCACGTTCTTCGACGCCACCGCGCCGGCGCTGATGCTCTCCATTGCGATCGGGCGCGTCGGCTGCTTCCTGGTCGGCGACGACTACGGCCTCCCCACCGATAGCTGGGTCGGCGTGGCGTTCCCGCAGGGCTCGCCGCCGAGCACGGCCGGCTACCTCCGGTCGATCGGCGTGGACGTGCCCGCCCAGCTCCCCGACTCCGCCGTCGTGGCCGTCCATCCGACGCAGCTCTACGAGGTCGCCGTGACGCTGCCCCTCTTCGCGCTGCTTCTCCGGCTGTCGCCCCGCCTCCAGGAGGAGCCGGGACGACTCTTCGGCGTATTCCTCGCGCTCTACGGCGTCGAGCGGTTCCTGATCGAGTTCCTGCGCGCGAAGGACGACCGCTTCATC
>VSDC01000451.1:0-2293 GCA_047459275.1 Gemmatimonadota bacterium | reverse complement strand
TCCTCTGCCTGATCGGCCTGATCGGGTGCGTTGCGTTCCGGCTGCTGGTCCTCGGGACGGTGGCGAGGCGGGGCGGCGAGGTGGCGGCGGTGGTTGGACCTGCGACCGAGCGGGCGCGGGTCATCGGCCTGGCGCTCGGCCTGGCCCTCCTCGTCGCCGGCGTCCTCCGGCTGGCGGCCCAAGTGTATGCGCTCGGAGGCTTCGAGGGCGCCCTCGCGCGAAATCTGCTCGTGGGCACTGCGTGGGGACGGGGATGGATCCTTCAGATCGCGGCGACGGTTCTCGCTCTCGTCGGACTCAGGTCCGCCGAGGGTGAGGGCGCCCGGGTCGGGTGGGGTGCGGCCGCAGCGGCCGCGCTGGTCCTGGCCGTCACGCCCGCCCTCTCGGGGCACGCGGTCGCCGCGCAGGGGACGGCGGGGCTCGCCATCGTGGCGGATGCGCTGCACGTGATCGGCGCGGGCGGCTGGCTAGGCACGCTGGCGATGATCGTGGCGGCGGGGATCCCCGCGGCCCTAGATCTCGAACCGTCTCTGCGCGGCCCGGCCGTCGCGGCGTTGGTGCGCGTGTTCTCGCCCGCGGCGCTCGTCTTCGCCGGAGTGCTGGCGGCGACGGGCCTCTACGCATCCGCGCTCCATCTCGGGAGCGTGGCCGCGCTCTTCGAGACCGCGTACGGCACGGCGCTCCTCTTCAAGCTCGCGGCGATCGCCGTGGTCGTCGGCCTGGGTGCCTACAACCTGTTCCGGGTGAAACCGGCGCTGGGTGATGATGCCGGGATCGCGAAGTTGCGTCGCTCCTCGACGGCGGAGCTGGTGGCCGCCAGTATCGTGCTGATCGCGACGGCACTGCTGGTGGCGACGCCCCCGGCGGTGGAAGCACCGGCCGCCGAGGAGCAGGCATCGGAGATCGCCGCGCCGGTGGGCGCCACAGGTGAGAAGTCTGCGCCTTCGACCGGATCGTGAAGTCCTGAAGCTCCAGCCGGGTCCGGCGGCGATCTCAGGGCGCCGGAAGATCGTCGCCGCACGCCTCGCAGAACATCGCCTCCGGGAGGTTGAACGAGCCGCACGTCTCGCAGCGCAGCGTGCGGAGCCCGGTCGGCTTCCGGGCGCGGCCTCGGATGGGTTCTTCGGCCGGCGCCGAGCTGCCGCGCGAAGTCCCGTTCCGGCGGCTCGCGCCGTTCTCGCTCCTCGCGCCGCCCTGCGCTTGTTCGGTCACCGCTGCCAGGGCCTGCAGGAACGGCGTGTCGTCCACGCTCGCCGTCGCGGGTTGGCGTAACTGCTCCAGCGTCTCTTCCAGACGTCGGACCTCCGACTCCAGAGCAGCGCGGTGCCGCTCGGCCGCCTCGATCGCTTCGGTGAGTTGCTTCTGCAGCGATGCCCACCGCTTGTCGTCGTACTCGCCGACCTGATGCCGGACCCGCGCCTCCAGGAGCTCGTCCTTCCGGGCCGCGACCCGGTCCACGGCCGAGGCCAGTGCTTCCCGGCGCTCCGCCAGCCGCTTCTCGAGGTCGCTCACGTGGGCGCGGAGCGCCTCGACCGCCTTCTCGAGCCGCGCCGAATAATCTGCCGCGAGCCGCTCGTAGATGTGGTCCGGGATCTCGTCCCGCTCCGATTCGAGCTTCTCGAGCCACTGCTGGAAACGGTCCCGCTCCGCGATCAGACTGGGGAGCCGGTCGGTCTCCTTGGACACTGTCCCTTCCTTGCTCATTCGTTCTACTGCCCGTTCCGGGATCGACCCAGGTCGGAATAAATATTTCACCGATCCAGAAATACGTAACCCTCCCCGACTGGGCAACGGCATCGTCGCCGCAGTCGACATACATCTCGGGGCGCGGTCCACGCAGTGGCGACGCGTCCCGCTAAGTTGTGGTCCGGTAGATAGTTCTGGTGTGGATCCGGCCGGGAGCGGTACGTCGCGTCCGGTGCGGGGCCCTGGCAGGAAGCCGGGCGCCACGCCGGATATTATGGCAAATCACGTGCTTCTGCGCGGTGTTCGCGCCGAAGGGCCGGCACGAAGGGCATTGTCCTTGCGTGGAGCCCGGCGACTCCTCGGTCACAGGGTGCACCTTGCAAGGAGGCATTCATGAACAAATCCGAACTGGTGGAAGCACTCGCCCGACGCAGCGACCTGTCGAAGAAGGACGCCCGGACGGTGGTCGACATGCTGTTCGACCCGCAGAACGGGATCCTCGCGTCGGCGATGAAGAGGGGAGACCGGGTCAGCATCACGGGCTTCGGCACCTTCGAGGTCCGGCAGCGCGCGGAGCGGATGGCGAGGAACCCGCGGACGGGTCAGC
>VSDC01000450.1:0-2295 GCA_047459275.1 Gemmatimonadota bacterium | reverse complement strand
CCCGCCGATAGTGCCCAGCCCGCCGAATCTGCCGGCGCCGCCGCCCCCCACGCGCGCCGCTCCCCCCTCCCCCTGTCCGCGAAGGAACGCGTGCTCGATCGGCTCTTGCCGGAGGTGGATCATGGATGACGCGGCCGTGCAACGAGCGGTGCTGGAGGTGGTGCGGAGCGGGCGCCGGGCGGCGCTGGCGACGGTGGTCGGGACCAGGGGGTCGGTGCCGCGGCACGTGGGGAGCAAGATGGTGATCGAGCCGGGCGCGGGACTGGTCGGCACGATCGGCGGCGGGTGCGGCGAGGCGGATGTGATCGCGGCGGCGAAGGAGGTGGTGCGTACGGGCGAGCCGCGGCTCGTGCGGGTGGAGCTGCTCGACGCGATCGATTCGTGGAGCCCCGCCGTGTGTGGCGGCGTCATGGAGGTCTTCGTCGAACCCATCACCCCGGATGAGCATGTGGAAGCGATATAATGCCTTCCTGCGCAAGGCGCCGGAGCTGACGGTCCACTGGAGGGACGAGAAGACGGGCGCCCGGGCGTGGCTGGTCATCAACTCGCTGCGTGGCGGCGCGGCGGGCGGCGGCACGAGGATGCGCCCCGGGATCACGGACCGGGAGGTCGTCTACCTGGCGAAGGCGATGGACCTGAAGTTCTCGGTCTCCGGTCCGGCGATCGGCGGCGCGAAGGCGGGGATCGACTTCGACCCGACGGACCCGCGCAAGGGCGAGGTCCTGGAGCGCTGGTACCGGGCGATCATGCCGTACCTGCGCAACCTCTACGGCACGGGCGGGGACCTGAACGTGGACGAGGTGCTGGAGGTCATCCCCACGTTCCAGCGCCTGGGCCTCCAGCACCCGCAGGAGGGGGTGGTGCGGGGGCACCTCGCCCTCGACGGCGACCGCTTCGGTCGCATCATTCGCAACCTGCAGGAGGGGGTCGAGGCGCCGGTTCCCGACGCGATCGGGGTGCCCGGGTTGCGGCTGACCGTCTCGGACATGATCACCGGGTACGGCGTCGCGCGAGCGATCGAGCACTTCTATGCCAGGCGCGGCCGCTCGCTGGAGGGAGTACGGGTCCTGCTCGAAGGGTTCGGGAACGTGGGCGCGGCGTGCGGCGTCTACCTGGCGCGGGCCGGCGCCCGGATCGTGGGGATCTCGGATGCACGTTCGGCGCTGGTCGCGCCGGGGGGGCTCTGCGCCGCCGAGGTCGAGGACCTCATGCGTCGCAGGGAGAACAAGCTGCTGCCCGACGATCCGCGGAAGCTGCCGGCGGCCGACCGGGACCGCTTCGACGACACGCCGGCCGACGTGTTCGTCTGCGCCGCGGTGTCCGGCTCCCTCACGCTGGAGCGCCTGGACCGGCTGGCCGCGGCGGGCGTGAGCGTGATCGCGAGCGGCGCGAATCACCCCTTCCGTGAGGTGCGGCTGGGCTCGACCCGTGTCGCCCAGTGCGCCGACCGTCGCTTCTCCGTCCTGGCCGACATTCTGGCGAACTGCGGGATGGCGCGGACGTTCAGCTATCTCATGGAAGAAGGCGCGCGCCCCGAGGCCGAGCCGATCTTCCGTGCGGTGGACCAGACGATCCAGGACACCCTCGACGAGGTGCTCGACCGGAACGGCCACCGCGTCACAGGTCTGCTCGCGGCCACCTTGGGCCTCGGGTTGGACCGCGTCGGCGCTCCCTGATCCGCCTGCGGCGGACACGCTCGGGGAGGCGTCGCATGCGGCGCCACTCCTCCCACCGGATGAGGCGCTCGAGATCGTCGACCGGCCCACGTTCGTCCGCCAGGCCGGACTCCCGCTTGAACTGCTGCCACTCCATGTAGGCGTCGACCAGCCGACCGGGCCTGTACGGCCCGCGCATCTCGAAGTCGTAGTCGTGGAGTTCCGCGTACGCGGAGCGGGGCGAGATGAACCCCGACCGGAAATATCGGCGCGGAAGCCGGAACGTGTCGTCGTACGGCATGCGTACACCTCGTCGCTGGTGGCCCGGGTCCACGTCCGGCGCCGGGCCGACGTCGACGCAAGCGGGTGGTGGATGGTCCGAGGCAACCGCCGTGCCTTCGGGTGTGGCCGCGCTGGAACCCCTCTTGCCGGTGCACCCGGCGTGATGCCGGGACGACGCAGTGCGAGAGGACACGTTGCCGCGCCGGCTCGCCGCAGTGCGGGTCTCAACCCGCACGATCCGCTCGACGTCGTCTACCAGGGCTACACCGTCCTCGTCTGTCGCCACGACGGCTCGATCGAGGGTGCCGGGCGGGAGGGGCTCTGGGACTTCGACACCCGCATCCTCAGCCGGCACCGG
>VSDC01000449.1:0-2296 GCA_047459275.1 Gemmatimonadota bacterium | reverse complement strand
TCCTTGATCCTCCGCACGATCCCGTCGATGGCGTCCACGGCGCCGTAGAAGATCCCGCTGCGCAGCGCCGTCTCGGTGCGCTTCCCGATGGCGGCCGTCGGCGGCTCGAGGTCGACACGCGGAAGTTTCGCGGTGCGGCGGACGAGCACCTCCGCGCCGGTCCGGACCCCCGGTGCGATCACGCCCCCCACGAACACACCGTCCGCGGTGATGCAGTCGAAGGTGGTGGCCGTCCCGAGGTCGACGGCGATGGTGTCCGTCTGGTAGAGGTGGGCGGCCGCGAGGGTGTTGATGATCCGATCGGCGCCCACGCTGAGGGGCTCCTCCACGTCGAGGCGGATCGGGAGGGGCGTGCGCGCGTCGATGACCTCGACCCGGATCCCGAGGTGGCGATCGCACATCTCGAGCATGATGGGCGTTACCGGGGGTACGACGGAGCCGATGGCCGCCGCTCGGATGCGGTCCAGCGCGAAACCGGACTCGCGAATGAGGGACCGTACCAGGAGCCCCATCTCGTCGACGGTCCGTTCGGTCTGCGTGGTGATGCGCCAGTGGTCGAGGAGCTCTCCGCTCTCGAAGAGCCCGATCAGGGTCTCGGTGTTTCCGATGTCGAAGGTCAGGATCATGGGTAGCGTTCTCGAGATCCCGGGTCGCCGGGGCTGAGGACACGGACGGTGCCCGAGTACACCGGGTTGCGCGCCCCCGTGGGATCGCGCACGAGAAGCGCGCCCTCCGGCGTGATCCCCGCCGCGGTTCCGCGCGGCACGCCGTCGATGGCCACGTCCCGTCCAAGCAACACGTCGCGGTCCGCGATCGCTCGCAGCTCCTCCGCGTCGAGGGGCGCGGCGTAGCGATTCGCGGCTTCCCGCAATGCTTCCAAAATGGCGCCGCAAAGCGCCGTCCGCGAGATCTTCCTCCCGGTCACGGCGTAGAGCGACGTCGCCGTCGGACGAACCTCGGGCGGGAACTCCTCCGGCCGCTGGTTCACGTTCACGCCGATCCCGACCACGACGAAGCCGCCGTCGGCGCCCGACACCGCTTCACAGAGGATCCCGGCGACCTTTCCCGCGCCGTCCACCACCACATCGTTCGGCCACTTGAGGCCGAACACTACACCGGCAACGCATTCGGCGGCGCGAGCGACGGCGAGGCCGACCCGGAGCGGGAGCGCGCCGGGCGCCGAGCCCGAGGGCTGGCCGGGCGGCGGCCTCAGGACCACGGAGAGGAGCAGCGCCGTGCCGTGGGGCGCGTGCCAGCGCCGCCCCGCCCTCCCCCGCCCCGCCGTCTGGCGCTCCGCCAGGACCGCCGTCCCCGACGGGGCGCCGCCCTCGGCGAGCGCCCGCGCGACGTCGTTGGTCGATCCGACGACGTCCAGGACCAACAATGTGGGCGTGCCCCACGCATCCCGCCACTCCTGGACGGGCCGTCCCTCCCACTCGCTCAGTGCAACGTTTTCGGTCACCCCCGCACACCCAGGTAGATGAGGAAGAGCCCGCCCGCGATCCAGACGTAATAGGCGAACGCGTAGAACGTCTGTTTCTGCAGGAGCCAGATCAGCAGGCGAATGGCGAGGATCCCCGAGACCAGCGCCGAGAGGAAGCCGGCGATGAGCGCCCCGGTGCCCACCTGCTGGACCGATGTCCCGATGTCGCCGACCTGCAGCACCACGGCGCCCGAGACCGCAATGACCGACATGAGGAACGAGAACTCGGCCGCGCTGTCGCCCTGCAGTCGCCCCCAGAGGCCGACCGTGATCGTCGAGCCGGACCGGGAGATGCCGGGCAGGATCGCGAACGCCTGGGCGATCCCCATCCCGATCGCGTGGCCGATGCCCGGCCGGTCCGCCCAGCGGCGGTCCCCGATCCTGCGGGTCGACCAGAGGAGCACACCGGTGACCAGGAGCATGGCGCCGGTCACCCACGGCGCGTCGAAGGCCGCCTCGATCTGGTCCTCGAAGAAGACGCCGACGACCCCCGCCGGCACGGAAGCCAGGAGGAGCAAGCCGATGTAGCGCCACGCCATGGGGTCGCCTCGCACCGCTCCCACGGCGAGGGAGCCCACGCGACGGTGGTAGACGATCAGCACCGAGATCAGCGTGGCGAGGTGCAGTGCGACCTCGACGAACACGCCGGGTGTCGGTACGTCCAGGAGCGTCTCTGCGATCACGAGGTGCCCCGAGCTGGAAACCGGCAGGAACTCGGTCAGACCCTGGACCAGCCCAAGTACGATTGCTTCGAAGAAGTTCACCTGGACATCACCTCGGCGTAGTAGGCCTCGTACACAGGAACGATGCGAT
>VSDC01000448.1:0-2306 GCA_047459275.1 Gemmatimonadota bacterium | reverse complement strand
CCGCGATGGACCGCCGGGGCCCACTCCGGCGAGACCGTGTCGTACCGGAACAAGGAGGACCTGCCCATGCAGATGACGCTCACCCGCCGGACGTTCCGAGCCCTGCCGGCGCTGTTCCTTGCGGGCGCGACCGCGCTCCAGGCGCAGACCGCCGTCCAGGGCAAGGCCCGGGTCACCACGCCCGAGGAGTTCTTCGGCCACACGATCGGCGCCGACTACGTGCTCCCCAACTACACGCAGTTCGCGGAGTACTGGCGCCGGCTCGACGCCGAATCCGACCGCATCAAGGTCGTGTCGATCGGCAAGACGGCCGAGGGGCGTGACCAGCTCATGGCGATCGTCACGTCGCCGGAGAACCACGCGAACCTGGAGCGCTACCGCCAGATCTCCCGGCGGCTCGCACGGGCGGAGGGCGTCTCCGAGGCCGAGGCCCGGCGCCTCGCAGCCGAGGGGAAGGCCGTCGTCTGGATCGACGGCGGGCTGCACGCCACCGAGGTGCTCGGCGCGCAGCAGCTCCTCGAGACCGTCTACCAGCTCGTCAGCCGCGACGACCCGGAGACGCTTCGCATCCTGAACGACGTCATCGTCCTCGCGGTGCACGCGAACCCGGATGGGATGGACCTCGTCTCGAACTGGTACATGCGCGAGCCGGACCCGACGAAGCGCTCGACCCGCGGCATCCCGCGCCTGTACCAGAAGTACATCGGGCACGACAACAACCGCGACTTCTACATGTCGACGCAGCCCGAGACCGAGAACATGAATCGGGTCCTGTTCCACGAGTGGTTCCCGCAGATCGTCTACAACCACCACCAGACGGGCCCGACGGGGACGGTCCTCTTCGCGCCTCCGTTCCGTGATCCGTTCAACTACAACGTCGACCCGCTCGTCATCACCACCCTCGACCAGGTCGGCGCGGCCATGCACAGCCGCTTCGTCTCCGAGGGGAAGGGCGGCGCCACGATGCGGCGCGGCGCCAACTACTCGACCTGGTGGAACGGCGGGCTGCGCACGGTCACCTACTTCCACAACATGATCGGGCTGCTGACGGAGACGATCGGCAACCCGACGCCGATCGAGATCCCCTTCGTCGCCAATCGGCAGCTCCCGAGCGGCGACCTGCCGATGCCGATCCAGCCGCAGAAGTGGCACTTCCGGCAGTCGGTGGAATACTCGGTCACGGCCAACTACGCGGTCCTGGACTACGCGTCCCGCTACCGGGAGACGCTCCTCTTCAACTTCTGGCGCATGGGGATGAACTCGATCGAGCGGGGCAGCCGCGACCACTGGACGGTCACGCCGAAGAAGATCGAGGCCGTGCGCCAGGCGCTGGCCGAGCAGTCGAAGGCGGCGCTCGACGCGGACGGGATGGCCGTCGGCGGCCTGCTCCCGAACCCGCCCGACGACGAGGAGTCGCGCCTCGCAATGTCGCTCCTCTACCGCCCCGAGTGGCGTGACCCGAGGGGCTACATCATCCCCGCCGACCAGGCCGATTTCGCGACGGCGACCAAGTTCGTCGAGGCGCTCCTCGAGACCGGGATCACCGTCCACCGCGCGACGGAGGACTTCACCGTCAACGGGAAGCGGTACCCGAAGGGGTCCTACGTCATCAAGACGGCGCAGGCCTTCCGCCCGCACATCCTCGACATGTTCGAGCCCCAGGACCACCCGAACGATTTCCGCTACCCGGGCGGCCCGCCGATCCCGCCCTACGACGCGGCCGGGTGGACGCTCGCCTATCAGATGGCGGTCGAGTTCGACCGGATCCTGGACGGCTTCGACGGCCCGTTCGAGGTGATCGAAGGGTTCCACCTCTCGCCGCCTCCGGGCACGGTCGCCGAGGGCGCGACGGCCGGCTGGCTCCTCTCGACGGCGTACAACGACGCGTTCAAGGCGGCGAACCGGCTCCTCGCCGCCCGCGTCGAGGTCTACCGTCTGGCCGATGAGTGGACCCATGGCGGGAAGACGTACCCGGCAGGGACGTTCTTCATCCCGGCGAAGGGGAACGTGCGCCAGCGGCTCGTCCAGCTCGCGCAGGAGCTCGGCATCTCCTTCGACGCCGCGACCGAGCGGCCCGCGGGCGAGCACTACCGCCTGCGCCCCGTCCGGATCGGCCTGTGGGACCGTTACGGCGGCTCGATGGAGTCCGGCTGGACGCGCTGGCTCTTCGAGCAGTTCGACTTCCCCTTCGAGGTCGTCTTCCCGCAGCGGCTCGATCGGGGGAACCTGAAGAAGGACTTCGACGTCCTCGTCTTCGTGGACGGCGCGATCCCGGCTTCCGACCGGCAGGGCCGCTCGCCGTGGTC
>VSDC01000447.1:0-2314 GCA_047459275.1 Gemmatimonadota bacterium | reverse complement strand
CCCTCTGAAACGGGCAGACCATGGGAGCGGCGGGGAGCGCGAAGACGCGGGCATCGGTGGGGCGCTCGGAGTGGGCGGCGTCGGAGCAAGCGTCGGCGGAGGCGGCCGGCAACAGGAATCGAAGGCAAGGAAGGCGGTCATGAAAGCATCGTGGCGAAACCGGGCGGTGGCAATGGCGCTGGTGGTCGCAGGGTCGATGGCGGTGGCGGTACCGGCCCGGACGCAGACGCCCCAACCGGCGCCGCCGATCCCGGACAGCGTGCGCCAGATGTTCGTGGAGCTCCAGCAGGTGAGCGCCGAGCTGGAGCAGATCCAGGAAGCGACGTTGGCGGCGAACGAATCGCTCCGGCAGCAGCGGGCGGCGACGCAGGCGGCGGTGGAGCGCGCGATGGTGGAGGCGGACCCCCAGGCGAAGAGGCGTCTGGACCGGCTACGCGCGATCGGCGGGGAGCTGCGGGAAGCGCAGGCGCGGCAGGACACGGCGCGGATGCAGGCGTTGATCGGGGAAGCTCAACAGCTCCAGCGCGAGTTGCAGCCGGCGCAAGCGGCGGCGATGCAGCGCGAGGACGTGGTGAAGCAGGTCCAGGCGTATCAGGAACGATTGCTCGCGGCGATGCGGGCGCACGACCCGCGCACGGACCAGCTCATCACCCGGCTCGAGTCGCTCGAGCGGCGGATCCAGGCGGCGTCGCCGTAAGGGCGGCGGCCTGCCGGAGCGCCGCGGCGGTCGATGGTGTATGTTTATTTCGATTGCCGCCGCGGACGGACCGTGGGGCGAGAGACGCGAGGCGAGATGACGTATTGGGTGAGGCGGCTGATCGTCGTCAACATCGTGATGTATGTGGTCACGATGGCGGCGCCCGAGCTGTACCGTGCGCTGATGTTCGTGCCGGCGTGGGCGCTGGTGCGCCCCTGGACGCTGGTCACGTACATGTTCCTGCACGGCGGGTTCGGCCACCTGTTCTTCAACATGCTCGGGCTTCTCTTCTTCGGGCCGCGGTTGGAGGCGCGGCTCGGCTCCCGGGCGTTCCTGCAACTCTATTTCCTGAGCGGGATCGGCGGCGCGGTGCTGTCGTTCTTCTTCTCGCCGATGGCGGCGGTGGTGGGCGCGTCCGGCGCGGTCTACGGCATCCTTTACGGCTTCGCCCGCTTCTGGCCGACGGACGAGATCTACATCTGGGGCGTGTTCCCGGTCCAGGCGCGCGTCCTGGTGATCGGGCTCGCGGTCCTTTCGCTCTACTTCGGGATGGTGAGCCAGGGGAGCGGGATCGCCCACTTCGCGCACCTGGGCGGCTTCGTGGGCGGGTGGGCGTACCTGCGCTGGTGGACCCGACGCGTGCACCGGCCGAAGCCGGCAACAGCGCACACGACGATGGAGATCGTGTCCGGCGCGGCGCGACGGGAGGAGGAACAGTGGCGCAAGATCCCGCTCGAGGCGCTCCATGAGATCAATCGGGCCGAGGTCGAACGGATCCTGCGGAAGCTGGACGAATCCGGCGCGCGGTCGCTCACGCCCGACGAGCGTGCATTCATGAACCGGATGTGCGGGAACGCGTGACGCGGATCCGCGCCGGCGCGCATGTCCTTCAGTTCCGGACGAAGGCTCTGATCGGGCGGCCGACGCCGGCGTTGCCCGGGCAGGAGGCGACGGCGTTGGCCGGGCGGCAGACTCCGGCTCCGCTCCCGTAGCGGACGTCGGCGCGGCCGTCGTCCGGGCGCGCCACGAGAGTTCGGAAGTCCTCACAACCAGCACCCTTGCACGGGCGCGGGCCCGGCGCGAGGATATTTTCATGCCGAGATCCGACGCACGACCCGACACCGTCGCGCACCCTTCGGCGCCCACCGAGTCAGAGGCGAGCGCGGCCGCGGGAGCGCAGCCCGCGGCCGCTGATCGTGCCGCACCCGCGTCGCCGGGGACGGCTTCGTCATCCCGATGGACGGCTTCCTCGTCCCCATCGTCCGAGACGTCGGGTTGCGGAGACGGGCCGACGCGCGGGAACAGCCGCGCGGCGAACCGGTTCGACCGGTCGATCGTGGAAGGTCCCATCCTGCCGGCCGTCTGGAAGCTCGCCTGGCCGACCATGTTGCACAACCTGATCGGCGGCTTGCAGGGGATGGTCGACCACGCGATGGTCGGCCATTTCGTGGGGTACACGGGGAACGCCGCGATCGGGGTGAGCCTGCAGATCTTCCTGGTCGTCGTCGTGTTCATCTCCTCGCTCTATACCGGCATGGGCGTGCTGGTGGCGCGGTTCGCCGGCGCGGGCGACGAGGAGAAGGTGAACCGGACGGTCTACCAGGCGTTCATCACGTC
>VSDC01000446.1:0-2333 GCA_047459275.1 Gemmatimonadota bacterium | reverse complement strand
GCGGGTGCCGGCGCCGCGCGCGCGGCCGTACGGGATCGTGGTCGACTCGAAGGGGCGTCCGTGGTTCAACCTCTTCGGCACGAACAAGATCGGGACGATCGACCCGACGACGATGGAGCTGAGGGAGATCGAGCTCCCGCGGCCGGGGGCCCGGAGCCGGCGGATCGGGATCACGGCGGACGACAAGATCTGGTACGTCGACTACGCCGAAGGCTATCTCGGCCGCTACGATCCCGCCACGGGCGAGTTCGACGAGTGGCGCGCGCCGTCGGCGCAGGAATCGCGTCCTTACGCGATGACGGTCGACGACAAGGGCCGCCCGTGGTTCGTCGAGACCGGCGTCCGGCCGAACCAGCTCGTCGGCTTCGATCCGGCGACGGAGGAGTTCTTCAGCATCACGCCGATCCCGAGCGGCGGAGGCGCCGTGCGGCACATGGTCTTCCACGCGCCGACGCGCGAGATCTGGTTCGGCACCGACACCAACACGATCGGCAAGGCGGTCCTGGGCGATGTCTGATCTGGTGCCCCGGGCAGCGAAGGCCGGGCCGGCGGGTCGGAACGACCCGCCGGCCGCTCTCGCGGCCGTCGTTGTCGCCGCCATCGCGGTCTCGGCCGCGTTCGCGCTCCTTCGCTACCCCGACTCGCCGCCGATCGGGCACACCGGCGGTTTCGGCGAGCCGACGTGCACGGTGTGCCACTTCGAGGCCGACCCGAACGACCCGGCCGGGAAGCTCGAGCTCGCGGGCGTCCCCGCCGAGTACACGCCGGGCGCGGCCTACACCCTGACGATCACGCTCACCCGCCCCGGCCTCGCCGCGGGCGGCTTCCAGCTCGCTGCGCGCTTCGCGACGGGTTCGGCCGCCGGCCGGCCCGCGGGGGCGTTAACAGCAGTTGACGGACGCGTGGGCGTGACTCACGACACGACGACCGGCGTGGGGTACGCGCACCACGTCGCGGCCGGGATCGTGCCGGAACGGCCGGGCTCGATCCAGTGGCAGGTGGAATGGAAGGCACCCGAGGAGGGTGGCGCCGTGGTGTTCCACGTCGCGGCCAACGCGGCCGACGGCGACCAGTCGCCGTTCGGCGACTGGATCTACACGACGAGCGTGGAGACCCGGTCGGCCAGCGCGGCCTCGAGCGCGTCCGCGAGCGCGGCGGGCTCCGAACGGCCGATCGCGACCTCGGGCGTGCCGTGCCAGGCCGCAACGTCGGAGAGCGCGTCGGCTATGTCCTCGACGAGGGCGTCGGACGCGCGAACTCCCTGCTCCAGGTAGATGGCCTTCACCTCGAAGCGACCCTCCCTCCGGTGCGCCTTGGCGTCCAGTCTTCCGACCAGGGCGCCACGGCGCAGGACGGGGAGGACGAAATACCCCCAGCGCCGCCTGTGCGCGGGCGTGTAGCACTCCAGCTTGTAGTCGAACCCGAACATCTCGCGCGTCCGGGCGCGGTCCCAGACCAGCGGGTCGAAGGGCGATAGAACCGTCGTCAACGTCGGGCGGATCGCGTGGTCCGCCGCGCGGCGGGCCAGGTCGAGGTTGTCGGGGTGGACGTAGCCGGGCTCCTTCCACCCCTCGACGTGGACGCGGACGAGCGCGCCCTCGTCGCCGAGCTCGCGGACGGTTCGGGCCGTCTCGGAGCGGGCGGTGCGGTAGTAGTCCGCGACCCAGCGCGCGGGTGCGACGCCGAGGGCGCGGACGGCCTTGAGGGCGAGGGCGCGCCGGACCTCATCGCGGGAGGGGAGCCGCGCGTCGTCCCAGCCCGGTAACACCCGTTCACGCAGGTCGTAGACCCGCTGGAAGTTCTCGCGGCGGGCGATCATGAGCTCGCCGGCGGTGAAGAGGGCTTCGAGGGCGCGCTTTTCGGCCTTCCACTCCCACCACCCGCCGGCGCTGCCGTCGTCCCGTTCGAAGTCCGCGGAGCGGACGGGCCCGTTTCGGCGGATGTGTTCCAGGACGCGGTCGAGCACGTCGCGGTGTCGTTCGACCCAATCCTCGCGGTACTTCCACCCCATCCCCGAGGGGTCGAGCATGCGGTGCCTGAAGAGCGGGTAGTCCTCGATGGGGAGGAAGCACGCCTCGTGGGCCCAGTACTCGAAGAGGGCGCCTTCGGCGAGGAGCTCGTCGAGCCAGTGGGGTGCGTAGGGCCCTAGCCGGGACCACAGGACGAGGTAGGGGCTCCGGGCGACGACCTGGATGGTGTCGATCTGGAGCGCGCCCATCCTGCGGATGGCGGCGAGGACGTCGTCCTTGCGGGCGCGACGCCGTGGGCGCCGATCGAGCCCTTGCGCGGCGAGGACGAGCTCGCGCGCGGCGCGTGCGGAGAGGTGTAGGGGC
>VSDC01000445.1:0-2340 GCA_047459275.1 Gemmatimonadota bacterium | reverse complement strand
TGGCGAGGAGGTGCGATATGGCGGTGACCACGCTGATCGTCGAGGATGAGCCGCTGGCGCGGGAACGGCTCCGGGCGTTCGTCGCCGCCCACGACGACCTCGAGCTCGTGGGCGAGGCGGTCGACGGAGACACGGCGATCCGGCTGATCGACGCGTTGCGCCCGGACCTCGTTTTCCTCGACATCGAGCTCCCTGGCCCCAAGGGCCTGGACGTGCTCCAGCGCGTGCGCCACCGCCCGGAGATCATCGTCACGACCGCGTTCGAAAAGTATGCGGTCGGCGCGTTCGAGATCGGCGCCGTCGACTTCCTGCTCAAGCCGTACTCGCCGATGCGGTTTCGCACGGCGGTGGAGCGGGTGCTCCGGGTGCGGCGCGAGCCCGAGGCCGAATCACGGGGACAGGGCGGCGGCAGCGGCCAGGCGAGGGTCGGCGGCACAGTCCAGTGGGCGGTGGCCCGGGCGGCCGCCCCGCCTCCCGTGCTCTACCCCGCCGATCTCCAGCGTCCGCTGCGCAGGATCTTCGTTCCCGAGCGTAAGCGAAGCGTCCCGCTCCCGGTTTCCGAGATCCGTCGCCTGGAGGCCCGGGACGACTACGTGGCGGTGTACGATGGCCGTCGCTCCTACCTGATCCGCGCGCGGTTGCGGGATCTCGAGGCGCGGCTCGACCCCGAGGACTTCGTTCGGGTGCACCGCTCCCACATCGTCAACCTGAACCACGTCAGCGCAATCCTTCCCCACCCCGGCGGACGGCTCCTCATCGAGATGAACGACGGCTCCCGGATCGTGGCCAGCCGGGCGCACTCGGCGGAGCTGCGTCGCAGGATGGGGTGACCCCGGGGCGTGCTCGGCCCGGCCGTGGCCGACGTCGGTTGCCGACGACGCGGAGTGAGGGGCGCTCAGGGCGCTCAGGCGCCGGCGTCGGCCGCCGGGGCCGCTCGAGCGTCGGCCTCGGCCGCGAGCGCCGCGATCTCCGGCTCGGTCAGCCGGAAGACGGTCCACTCGTCCATCGGCCGCGCGCCGAGGGACCGATAGAAGCGGATCGCCGGCTCGTTCCAGTCCAGGACGGACCATTCCATGCGCCCGCACCCACGCTCCTTGGCGATCGCGGCGAGGTGGACGAGGAGGCGGCGGCCGATCCCCCGCCCCCGGAACTCGGGGCGCACGTACAGGTCTTCCAGGTACAGCCCCGGCCTGCCCACGAAGGTCGAGAAGTTGTGGAAGAAGAGCGCGAACCCGACCGGCTGCCCGTCGAGCTCGGCGAAGATCACCTCGGCGTAGCGACGCGGCCCGAAGAGTGCCTGCCTGATCAGCTCCTCAGTTGCGACCGCCTCGTGGCGCAGCCGCTCGTACTCCGCGAGCTCGCGGATGAAGGTCAGGACCAGGGGCACGTCGTCCTCGACCGCCGGACGGATCCGCAGGGTTGCAGTCTCGTTCATCACACCGGCCACGCCTCGCCGTTGTAGCACATTTCCCAGAACATCCACTCGTAGCGGCTCGAGAGGACGAAGAGGTCGGTGAGCCGCTTCTTCTTCTCGGCGCTCGCGCCTTCGGCGAGGCGCTCCATCTGCTTCTTGAGCCACTGCTCCGCCTCGGCGAACTCGGCCGACGAGTACATGGCGATCCAGTCGGCGTAGCGCTGGTCCGCCGGCGCGGCGTCGGCGCGGGCGAGCGTCTGGCCGATGTACGCGTAGCCCCAGGCGCAGGGGAGGAGCGCAGAGGTCAGGTCGGCCAGGTCGCCATCGGCCGCGGTGCGGACGAGGAAATCCGTGTACGCGCGGTTGGTCGGCCACATCTGCTCCGCCTCGAGCTCCGCGTGGGAGATCCCGAAGCGCTCGGCGTAGGAGCGGTGGAGCCCCATCTCGGTGTTCAGGAGCAGGTCCAGCACCCGGGCGTACCACCCCATCGTCTCGAGGTCGGTCGCTTTGGCCACGGCCCAGGCGAAGATGCGGGCGTACTCGCGCAGGTAGACGTAATCCTGGCGGACCCAGTTCTTGAAGCGGGCTTCCTCGAGCGTCCCATCTGCCAGTCCCCGGACGAACGGGTGCTCGAGCTGCGCGTCCCAGATCGACCGGACGGTTTCGAAGAGATGCGCCGTGAAGGGGCCCGCGCTCTCGAACGCGGACGTGGGGACGATGCGATTCTCGACCGTGCTCATCTCGCGCTCCTCCTTTCGGGGTTCCGTGCGGCCGGAGATGCGCCGACGAGCCAGTTCCCACTCGCCGACGCCGGGTACGGGCACACGACGAGGGGAAGCTGGAGGTCGAGCCCGTAGGCTGAGCACGCCACGACTCCCTGCGCCGGCATTACCCGGATCAGGTTCGAAGGGTATGATCTCAGCCGG
>VSDC01000444.1:0-2347 GCA_047459275.1 Gemmatimonadota bacterium | reverse complement strand
CCCGCGCAGGAGACGCTGGCGATCCGCGGCGGGACGGTGCACCCGGTGACGGGCCCGTCGTACGTGGGCACGGTCGTGGTCCAGGACGGGAAAATCGTCGCCGCGGGGCCGAACGTGACGGTTCCGGCCGGGGCGCGCGTGATCGACGCCACCGGGCTGCACGTGTATCCCGGGCTGTTCGACGCCGGGTCGCAGCTCGGGCTGACGGAGATCGGCCAGGTCGCCGTCACGAACGACATGCGCGAGTTGGGGAACTTCAACCCGCACCTCCAGGCGCGGACGGCCGTGCACCCGGCGAGCGAGCACATCCCGGTGACCCGCGCGAACGGGATCACGCACACCCTGTCGCTCCCGAGCGGGGGCGGCGGGTTCGGCGCCGGCGCCTCGGGCGGTTTCCCGGGCCAGGGGTCCATCTTCCACCTGGCAGGGTGGACGATCGAGGAGATGGACATCGTCCCCGGCGCCGTCATGGTCATGAACTGGCCGACGATCCGGACGCGGACGGGCGGGTTCGGATTCCGCGGCGGAGCCTTCACCGAGCGGAGCTTCCGCGAGGCGATGGAGGAGTACGAGCGGGCGGTCCACCAGCTCGCGTCGTGGCTGGACGCTGCCCGTGACTACGACCGCGCCGTCCGCGGGGGCGCCCGCATCCCCCGCGACCTCCGGCTCGAGGCACTCGCCCGGGTCACGCGCGGCGAGATGCCGGTCCTGGCGCGAGTCGAGACGGCGCGGGACATCCGCAACGTCGTCGAGTTCGCGGAGAAGCAGGGGCTCAAGCTCATCGTCGCCGGGGCGGCCGAGGGGTACCAGGTCGCCGACCTGCTGGCCGAGAAGGGGATCCCCGTCATCCTCGGGCCGACGCAGGCGCTTCCCCTGGGCACCGATCGCCCCTACGACGAGCGCTTCACGAACCCCGGGAAGCTCCACGCGGCCGGCGTGAAGATCGCCTTCGCGACCTTCAACTCGGCCTACTCGCGGTCGCTTCCCTACGAGGCCGCACAGGCGATCCCGTTCGGGCTGCCCCGCGAGGAGGCGCTCCGCGCGGTGACGATCAACGCGGCCGAGATGCTCGGGATTGGCGACAAGCTCGGCTCGATCGAGGTGGGGAAGATCGCCAACCTGATCGTGACCGACGGCGACCCGCTCGAGATCACGACCCAGATCCGGCATCTGATCATCAACGGCCAGGAGACGGACATGCGGAACCGTCACCTGGATCTGTACGAAAAGTACCGCTCGCGGCCGGCCCGTACGGCGACCGAGTAGCGGACGGCAGGTGTCGGTAAGGCGGGAGCCCCGACGCCGCCCAAGCGGCGTCGGGGCTCTTCGTTAGCCGGAACGGGGGTCGCCCATCGCCACGGTGCGCCGGTCGATCCGTGCGACGGCATCGTCACCACGACCAGGCGTACTCCAGTGCCACGATCCCCATCGTGTACCGGAGCTTCTCATCGAGGAGCGCCTCGTAGTGGTCGTCGAAGGCCCGGAGGTGTCGCGCGCCGAGGCGTGCGGACGCGCCGGCCGTCAACCACACGCGCGCCCCCGCTTCCACCGACAGCGCGCCGGACCCGATCGTCCGGTCCTCGAGCCAATCGCGGATAAAGCGCCCACCGGCGACGTCACCGTAGACGCCGAGTCGGCCGTCCACGCGTGCCGCCGCGGCGAGTCCGACCAGCATTGCTCGGCCGCTCACAGAGCAGCGGTGCGATTCCGGCAGCGTGGCGGGGCACATCGTCCCGCCCAGGCCGTTTCCCCAACCGGATAGCTCCACCCTGAGGGAGAAGATGGTCCAGACGGGGAGACGCAAGTCGACTCCCACCGTCGCCGCGTCGATCGGGCCGGAGCCGAGCCCCCCGAAGAGGCCGACGCTCGGACCGGCCGCGCGCGGGCCGCCGTCCTGGGCGGCAAGCCGGTCCGGCGCGGCAAAGGGCGCGGCAAGAGCGGAAAGGACGAGAACAGCGGTAGATAAGCGTGTGCGCATGTCGGCTGGGCGTACGTGATGAAGAAGAGTGGGTTCGTACGGGTGCAACGCGCGAATGCGGTTCGAAATGACGTCACTACCCACGCGGACCAGGCACCAAAATCCACTCTCGACCCACACTCATATCCCGCTCACCGGCCATCTAGTGGAAAACGATCCCGCCCGGAGACCAATATGGCTACCGGGCGGGGACGTTCACATGGCGATTCGGGCCAACTCTGGCAACTGGAGCCTGGTCCGCTCACGAGGTCGGGCGGCCGTCGAGCTGCTCGATCGTCGCTGTCGATGGCGCCCGTTCGCGCTGGAGGCGACGAGCTACGGCCTCGGCCTCGCGCCACACGCGGAGCACGTTCTCGCCGGCGAGCTTGC
>VSDC01000443.1:0-2362 GCA_047459275.1 Gemmatimonadota bacterium | reverse complement strand
AGGGCGAGTGCACCCAGGACGGGTCGATGCGCTTCAACACGACGAAGGATCCGCGGACGACGATGTTCAGCACCGGCTCGCGCAAGCGGTACGGCCTGAGCGTCCGCGGCGGCACGGAGGACATCCGATACTACGTGTCCGGCTAGCTCGAGAACGAGGTCGGCGTCATCGACTACAACACGCTGGACAAGGCGAACTTCCGGGCCAACCTCGATGCGCGTCTCTCGCCGACGGCGGATCTGTCCGTGTCGTTCGGCTACACGGACGGGGACCTCGGCCTGAACAACAACGACAACAGCATCTTCAGCCCGATCATCAACACCGTGCTCGGCAAGGCGTACTACGTGCCGCAGTCGCCGGAAGACGCCGAGAAGGGCGAGCAGAACCGCGCCAACTACTACTTCGGGTTCAACAAGCAGGACCTGGCGACGCTGGTCGTGCACCAGGACGTGGACCGCTACATGACGAGCGCGAGCCTGCGGTGGCGTCCGCGGTCGTGGCTGACGCTTAACGCGACGGGCGGTCTCGACCTCACGTCGGTGCACAACTTCCAGACCATGCAGCCCGACAAGCTCCCGATCTCGCTGGAATTCGCGCTCGGATTCCGCGAGTCCGAGCGCATGTCGATGTACGCCTACACCGGGACCACGTCGGCCGTGGCCACGTTCACGCCCGCCGAGGACCTGATCACCACGACGACGCTCGGCGCTTCATTCATCCGCGAGCACTGGATGAGCACGCTGTGCTACGGATCGGCGCTGGTGGCCGGAACGTCGTCGTGCGGGACCGCCTCGGCCTTCTTCGACGTGGATGAGGACTTCTTCGACATCCGCACGATCGGCGCGTACTTGCAGCAGGAGTTCGCCTGGCGTGACCGGGTCTTCCTCGGACTCGGCGTCCGCGGCGACGACAACAGCGCCTTCGGTGCGGATTTCGGGTTCATCTACTACCCCTCGGCCAGCCTGTCCTGGGTCATCGGTGAGGAAGAGTGGTTCCCGCGCCCGGACTGGCTGGACGGTCTGCGGATTCGTACGGCGTGGGGCACGTCGGGGCTCCGGCCGGGCTTCCGCGACGCGCTGACGCTCTACAATCCGGTGGTCGTCGCCACGGCTAGCAACGATGAGCCGGGCGTCTCGCTCACGTCCACCGGGAATCCGGACCTGAAGCCCGAGAAGACGACGGAGTGGGAAGCCGGCTTCGAGGTCGGCCTCCTCGATGGCCGGATCGGGATCGACTTCACCTACTTCCACAAGCGGTCGGAGAATGCGCTCATCCAGCGCAGTCTACCCGGCTCGCTGGGGCTGACCGAGACGTTCTGGGACAACCTCGGCAGCATCAAGAACGCGGGCACGGAGCTGAACGCGCGCTTCACGGTGCTCAACCGTGACAACATCGGGATCAACCTCGGCTTCACGAACACGACGCTCGACAACGAGATCCTCGAGCTCGGCGAGGGGGTCGAGGACATCGTCTTCAACCGCGGTGTCCAGCGGCACGCCGAAGGCTACCCGGCGGGCGCGTTCTTCCAGCCGAGGGTCACGTACACTGACGCCAACGGCGACGGGAAGCTGTCGCTCGACGAGGTCGAGGTCGGCGAGGATGTCGTGTACATCGGCCCGGCGCTCCCGACGTGGAACCGCTCGATCTTCGCCGATGTGCGGCTCTTCGACTGGATCAACGTGTCGACCCTCATCGAAGGCCGTGGCGGCAACTACCAGATGGACTCGACGGAGTCGTTCCGCTGCAACACCGTGGCGAACTGGGGTTGCGCGGCGATCGGGGATCCGAACGCGTCGCTCGATGAGCAGGCGGCGTACCTGGCCGCGCGGTTCCTTGGATCCAACTACGGCCACATTCACAAGGCCGACTTCTGGCGGTGGCGCGAGCTGTCGATCTCGCTCACGGCGCCACGCGCGCTGGCCGAGCGTTTCTCGCGCCTCGCAGGGCTGCGGCTCACGCTGGCCGGCCGGAACCTGGCGCTCTTCACCGACTACCCGGGCATCGATCCGGAGGCGGTGGAGGCCGGCGGCGACTCGAACTTCAACCAGAACGAGTTCAACACGCAGCCGCCCGTGCGCTACATGATGATCCGGCTCGACTACAACTTCTGATCGGCGAGAGGAGTCGCAATGGCTAGAGAGTACACGAATCGTGCGGGAAGGCTTCCGTGGGCGGCGGCGCTGATCGCCGCCCTCGGCCTGGCCGCATGCGATATCGACGAGATGCTCGAGGTGAACGACCCGGACGTGGCCACCCCGGGCATGATCGAAGGACCCGACGCGCTTCCCTTCGTGGTGCGTGGTGCGATAAGCGATTTCACCGTCGCGTACGCCGGTTTGGACAACTTCCTGTTGAGCACGGC
>VSDC01000442.1:0-2368 GCA_047459275.1 Gemmatimonadota bacterium | reverse complement strand
GGAGGCGGAGCGTCGCCTGGAAGAGCTGAAGCGGCGGATGTCGAAGAGCTGAGGAGCCGCGCCCAGGGTGGTCGGCATCCCGCGCCGCGGGAACAGGCGGATTTGGCGTCGGACGCCGCTCAGCGGCGTCGTTGGTACGCCGCTCAGTGGAAGCGTGCGCTGAACAGCTCGACGCGTATCGCGGGTGCGTAGCGGGGCATGCCGGGCTCGTCGATGCGGAGCAGGGTCGGCTCAGGGGTCGGCATCCCGAGGGTGAGCCGGCCGTCGCGGAGCCGGATCAGAGCCTCGGCGCCGGGATCATCCTGCCCTTCGCCGCGCGAATCGTGGTTTCTCGTCCAGTAGACGCCGGCCGCGAGCCCTAAGGCGCTCGTCAGGGTCGGGATCAGGACCATGACCTTCTCGTCGTCGGGCTGGATCAACAGGTCGAGCCCCGCGCCGGCCAGCCCGCCCGCCACGCCGGCCACGCTGATCAGTCGGGCGCGGCTCACGCTGAACCCCCACCGCGAGGCCGACAGCGCGCTGTAGATCAGTCCCAGGTCCCCTCCGACGAGGGCGGCGGCGAGGAGCTCGTCGTCCTCGAGGTCGGCGAGGTACCCGCCGGCGAAGCCGAACCATGTCCCCCAGAGCGCGCCGAAGTTGGCGACGGTCGCGCCGGCTTCGGTGATCTCTCGACTCCCGGCGAGCGCGGCGCCGATCCCGATCCCGGCGAGGCCGCCGAGGACCGCCGCCGCGAAGGCCGCCTCCCTCTCGTCCGTTTCGACTTCCACGCACCCGCCGGTGAAGCAGACGGTTTCCGTGTCCGTGCCGATGTCGATGACCTCGCGCAAGCCGAAGCCTTGCCAGGTGCCCCACGTACCGCCGAAGGTGATGGCGCGGGCCTGACCGACGCTCAGCGGGTGGCGCCGGGCGTAGCCGCGGGCAACGGCGAACGCGGAGGGTCCGCCGACCAGGAGCCCGATGCCGTACATCTCGGCATCGTCCGCGCCGAACGCCGCCGGGACCGCAACGCCGAGCCAGAGCCCGTAGAGGGTGCTCCACACGAGGAGCTCGGTGCGGCCGCTCTGCTCGGCTCGTGCGACGTCGATCCGGCGGTCCACGAACCCGAGCCGGAGCCGCGCCTCTCCTGCCGCGGCGGCGGAGGGATAGCGCTCGAGGATCAACCGGTAGAGCATACGCGCGGCCTCGAGACGCCCTTCCGTCTCGAGCTTGCCCGCGAGGTCGAGGAGGACGGCCGCCGTGTCCACGGGCGCGCCCTGCGCGGCCGCGCGACCGGGCGCGGCGACCGCCAGGCTGAGGAAGAGGCCGAACGCCGCCGCGAATCGGGCGATCACCGAGGCGCTCAGCGCCCGGCGCCGACTTCCTGCTTCGCCGGCGCGCGACGGTAGCGGAGGTCGCGCGCGGGGAGCCAGCCGCCGTACGCCACCCCCTGCCCGCGCGTCTCGAGAAGGTGGCTGACGCAGCGCAGCGCGTACCCCACCGGGTTCGCCGCGATCAGCGACGTCTGGATCACGCAGCTCACGCCGCAGTCCTTCTCGCACGGCTTGTGGCAGTCGTTCGCCTTGAGGTCGGCGACCGTCGTGTCGAGGACGTGCTTCGGCTCGCGCAGCGGCACCTGGCTGCACGCCTTCACCGTGCCGAACTCGTCCACGTAGAGGAACTTGTACCCGCCCGTGCATTTCCACTGGGGCTCTTTCCCTTCAATGCGCGCCCGATAGAGATCCATCATAGGCGCGATCCTCCAGTGGCGGAAGTGCGAGTGGAACCACTCGAGCTTCTTACGAACCGCGTCGTTCAGCTCGAGGCGGCCTTCGTAATGCCGAACGCCGCACCGGACCGGGAAGCCGAGCGCCTTGAGCTCCAGCACCAGCGGCTCGAACTCATCGAGCGTTTCCTCGCACAACACGGCGTTGCACTCCACCTGGAATCGGGCGCGCTCGCGCAGGCGGGCCAGCTTCTTCCGCATCGGACGGAGCGCCTTGTGCGTGAATTCGTTCGGCTCGAGGCGGTCGATCGAGACGCACATGGAGTCCAATCCGGCCTCGTTCAGCGCATCGACCAGCTCGTCCGAGAGGAGGAGGCCGTTGGTGACGATGTTCGTCCAGCACCCCTTGTCGTGGGCGTGACGGACCAGATCCGCGATCCGCGGATGGAGGAGCGGCTCGCCGCCCAGGAAGTCCATGATGGTCACACCGAGCCGGTCGATCAGGTGATCCATCCGGCGCACGAGTTCGTCGTAGGGGACGGGCTTGGAGAAGGAGTCGTACTCGTTGCAGTACCCGCACGCCAGGTTGCAGCGACGGGTCACGATGAGCTGGCAGTAGAGAGCGCGGTCGTCGAAGAGGCGCTTGAGCGTGGCGAGTTTGCGCAT
>VSDC01000441.1:0-2373 GCA_047459275.1 Gemmatimonadota bacterium | reverse complement strand
GCCTTGACGGCCTCGATCAGCGGGGGCATCAGGTTGTCCGTGCCCCGCGCGGCCTCGCCCACCGCCGCCAACGCACGGCGGACCGCCGCTTCGTCCCGGCGGCGGCGAACCTCCGCCAGCTTCTGCTTCTGACGCGCCTCCAGCGCCGGGTAGTCCGGCTGCTCGATCCGCGGCGGACCTTCTTCGGTGCGGTACACGTTCACGCCCACGATGAGGCGCTCGCCCCGCTCGATGGCGAGCTGGTGCTCGTAAGCGGACCGGTGGATCTCCTCCTGGAAGAAGGAGATCGCTCGCGCCGCGCCGCCCAGCTCCTCGACCTTCTTCAGGTACTCTCGCGCCTTCGCCTCGAGCGCGTCCGTCAGCGCCTCGACGTAGTAGCTCCCGCCCAGGGGATCCACCGTCTCGGTGACCCCGGACTCCGTGGCCAGGATCTGCTGCGTTCGGAGCGCCAGGCGAGCCGACTCTTCCGTCGGGAGCGCGAGCGCCTCGTCGTACGCGTTCGTGTGGAGCGACTGTGTCCCGCCCAGGATCGCCGCCAGCGCCTGCACCGTCACGCGCACCACGTTGTTGAGCGGCTGCTGCGCGGTCAGCGTCACGCCGCCGGTCTGCGTGTGGAAGCGGAGGCGGCACGACTCGTCGGAGGCGCCGTAGCGCTCGCGCATCAGGCGCGCCCAGAGCCGACGCGCCGCGCGGAATTTGGCCACTTCCTCGAACAGGTCGTTGTGGGCGGCGAAGAAGAAGGAGAGCCGGGGCGCGAACTCGTCGATGGCGAGCCCCGCGGCGCGCGCGCGCTCGACGTACTCCAGCGCGTTCGCGAAGGTGAACGCGATCTCCTGCGCCGCCGTGGCTCCCGCCTCGCGGATGTGGTAGCCGCTGATCGAGATCGTATTCCAGCGGGGGACCTCCCGCGCGCAGAACGCGAAGATGTCCGTGATCAGCCGCAGGCTCGGCTCGACCGGGTAGATGTACGTCCCCCGGGCGATGTACTCCTTCAGGATGTCGTTCTGCACCGTCCCCGACAGCTTTTCGCGCGGCACGCCGCGCTCGTCGGCGAGGGCGATGTAGAAGGCGAGGAGGATCGCGGCGGTCGCGTTGATCGTCATCGAGACCGAGACCTGGTCGAGCGGGATCCCGTCGAAGAGGACCCGCACGTCGTCGAGCGTGTCGATCGCCACGCCCACCCGGCCGACCTCGCCCTCGGCCATGGGCGCGTCCGAGTCGTACCCCATCTGCGTGGGGAGGTCGAACGCCACGCTGAGCCCCGTCTGACCGTGATCGAGGAGGTAGCGGTAGCGACGGTTCGTCTCCTCGGCCGTCCCGAACCCGGCGTACTGGCGCATCGTCCAGAGCCGGCCGCGGTACATGGTCGGGTAGATGCCGCGCGTGAAGGGGTACTCGCCGGGGTAGCCCAGGTCCCTGGCGTAGTCGGTCGACACGTCCGAGGGATCGTAGACCCGGGCGATCTCGATCCCGCTCGTCGTCTCGAAGCGCTCCCGGCGCTCCGGCTGCCGGGCCAGGACCGGCGCGGCGGTCTCCCGCATCCAGCGCTCCTTGTCGGCCATCGTACCTCCTTCCGAACGCCGCACTAGACCTCGAACTCCACGAGGACCGCCCCCTTCTCCACCGCCTGCCCCTGCTTCACGTGGACCCGGGCGACGACGCCGTCCGCCTCCGCCTTCAGCTCGTTCTCCATCTTCATCGCCTCGACGATGACGACGCCCTGTCCGGCCTTGACCTGCTGCCCGGGCTCGACCTCGACGCGCACGACCAGCCCGGGCATCGGCGCGCGCACGGGCTTGGGCCCCTGCACGACCTTGCTGGCCCCGGTCATCGCCCGGATCGCCCGCGTCCTCTCGTCGACCACCTCCACGGCCAGGCGCTGGCCGTCCAGGTGGAGGTCCCAGCTCCCACGCTCGGCGCCGCGATTCGCGACCAGGCCGAACGAGCGCCCGTCGACCAGGAGGTGCCGCAACGGCGTGCCCGGCACCGTGGCCAGCTCCGCCTCGACGGGCCGGCCATCCACCGTCGCGCCGTTGCCCGAGAGCTCGACCTCGAAGGTCCGCCCTCCGATCGTCACGAAGTACCGCATTCCAGCTCCACCACAGTTTCGACGTGCGCCGTCTGCGGGAACAGGTCGAAACAACGAACCGACCGCACCCGGAACGTCGGCGCGAGCCGCGAGAGGTCCCGCGCCAGCGTCGCCGGGTCGCAGCTCACGTAGATCAGCCGCGCCGGCGGCGTGCGCGTCAGGATCTCCGGGACGGCCCTGTCCACCCCCGACCGCGGCGGGTTCAGGATCACCAGATCCGCCGGGAGCGCCGCCTCCAGGTGCTCCTCCACGGTGCCCGCCACGAACTCGGCCCCCTCGGGGGC
>VSDC01000032.1:0-11564 GCA_047459275.1 Gemmatimonadota bacterium | reverse complement strand
AGTGTGGATGGGCCGGTCGTGGGTGAGGAACGCGTCCGCGATGGCGCCCAGCCGCGCCAGCGCGTCCGGGTCGGTGTGCGCGATCGGCTCGTCGGAGAGGTTGCCGCTGGTGAGCACCAACGGCCGGGCCAGCTCGCGCAGCAGCAGGTGGTGCAGGCCGGTGTAGGGGAGCATCATCCCCAGCCGCCGCTCCCCCGGCGCGACCGAGGCGGCGACCGCCGCCCCCGCCGCGCGCGGCGCGGCCGTCACCCGCGCCGCGCCAGCGGCGCCTCAATACGCCCCCCTCCCCGCGATCACCACCGGGATCGTCTTCAGCAGGATCTTCAGATCCAGCCAGAGACTCCAGTTCCGGATGTACTCGAGGTCAAGTGCGGCCCATTCGTCGAAGTCCGAGATCTCCGACCGGCCCTGCACCTGCCACAGGCACGTGATCCCGGGGACGACCGCGAGCTTCCCCCGCTGCCACGGCTTGAACGCCGCGAACTCCTCCGCCGACGGCGGCCGCGGGCCGACCAGGCTCATGTCGCCCTTCAGCACGCTCCAGAGCTGCGGCAGCTCGTCCAGGCTGAACTTGCGCAGCCACCGCCCCACCGGCGTGACGCGCGGATCGTCCCGCATCTTGAAGACGGGGCCGCTCATCTCGTTCTTCGCCAGGAGCTCCCGCTTGAGCTGGTCCGCGTTCGGGACCATCGTCCGGAACTTGTAGCCCACGAACGGCCGCGCCCGCTCGCCCAGCACCCGCCATTCGTAGAAGATCGGGCCTTCCGACGTCAGACGCACGAGCAGCGCGAGCACCACGAACACCGGAAAGAGCAAGATCAGCCCGACGAGGGACAGGATCACGTCCATCCCCCGCTTCAGGCGACGCTCGATTCGCCAGCGCAGCGTCCCGGCCCGCGGGGGGAGCACCGAGTCCCAGTCGAACTCCTCGCGGATCCGCAGCACGATCTCGGGCATGGGGTACGGCAGCGGCGCGCCCGAGCGATCGCACGTGACGACCTGCCCCGCACCCCCCGCCGGCTCCCCCGCTCCGGCCGTCACCGCCCCGCGGTCGACCACCCCCGTTCCCATCGAAGAATTCGACATCCCAAGCAATCTCCCCGTCCGCCTCTCAACGATTCCGCCCACCGTCGTCGGAGACGACCACCGGTGGGCGGAATCACGAAAGCGCGCAGACGCGCCCCGGTCCGTGGCTCCGTTCAGTGCTTCCCGGCGACTGCCTTCCCTGCCCCATCCAGACTCTCCCACTTCATCCCGTGGCGGCGCAACGCCGGGTGCGAGACCAGGAGATGCCAGATCGCCGCCTGCATCGATTCCGTGTGAGGCGTCACCGTCCCCGGGTTGACCGTCGGCACGATCACGCAATGATCCGCCCGCGACGCCGTGTAGCCGCCATCCCGCCCCACCACGCCGTACACCCGCGCGCCGACCTCCTTGGCGTAGGCAACCGCGCGCACCAGGTTCGCGCTCACGCTCGGGTCCTCGCTCCCCCCGCCGACGGAGAACACGAAGACGCCGTCCGCGGCGGTCAGCCGGCTCCCCCGGAGGTAGGCGACGAACGGCGTCTCCCACCCCTCGTCGTTCACGCGCGCCGTGAGCTCCGCCACGTTGTCCGCCGGCGTGTAGGCCTCGAATCCGGCGATCTTCCGGAAATCACACACCGCGTGCGATGCGTGCGCCGCCCCACCGCCTACCCCGAGGAAGAAGAGCCGACCCCCGCGGTCCCTCAGCTCCGCGAGGGAGTACGCCATGGCATCGATCGCCCCCGGGTCGAGCGCGTCCAGGATCCGCCGCATCTCGGCGAGATACTGCGCAGCGAAGGACTCAGACATGCGCGGCCTCGTGGGCGCCGATCACTTCCACGGCCTCGTCCAGTGTCTCGACGACGTGGTCCGCGTCGACCCCCTCGTTGTAGCTCCGGCGCAGGAGGATCGTCCGGCACCCCGCCGCCCGGCCGGCCTCGACGTCCTTCCACGTGTCGCCGACCATGAAGGACTCCGACAGATCCACGCCCCAGCGCCGCGCCAGCACGTGCAGCATCCCCGGCAGCGGCTTCCGGCATTCACACTGATCATCGTCGTCGTGCGGGCAGACGCGCAGGTCGTCGACGTTCAGGCGTGCGCGCACTTCCGCGTTCATCGCCACCAGCTCGGGGAGCGGGAGGTAGCCCCGCGCGAGATCCGGCTGGTTCGTCACGACGAAGACCAGGTATCCGGCGCGCTGGAGCCGGTCGACCACGTCCCGCGCACTCTCGTCCAGCTCGAACTCGTCCCGGGTGCGCGGAGAGCGCAGCTCACCCTCGTCCTCGATCAGCGGGTTCAGCACGCCGTCCCTATCCAGAAAGACTGCCGCTCTCACTTACACCTCCACGATGGTCCCACTCCGGGCCGCCCGGTAGAGCGCGTCGATCATCCGCATCGCCGCCACTCCGTCCTCCGGCCCCCCTTGCGAGAGTCGTCCGGTCCGAACGCCCGTGACGAAGTCCTCCCACTCCAGCCGCCACGACACGTCTTCGCCCGGATACTCCTCCTCCTCCAGTTTCGGCACGCCGCCCTCCATGTTGCGACGTGCAACCACGAGCCGCTCCGGGCCGTAGCTCCCGCCCAGCCCTTCGACGCTCACCGAGCCCGTCTCCCCGTAGACCTCGAAGGAGAACAGGTTCTTCCACTGCGTCATGCTCACGTGCAGCTGGGCGACGGCGCCATCCTCGAAGCGGAACAATCCGTACGCGTTGTCCTCCAGCGGCTCGATCCGCCACACCGCCGTCTGAACCATCGCGAACGCCTCCTTCGGCATCCCGGCGATCGCGTGGATCAGGTCGGCCAGGTGCACGCCCTGGTCGGTCAGCTCGCCGCCCCCGGCCAGCTCGGGATCTGCGCGCCACTCCCTCTCGCACCCCGGGCGGCTCCCGTGCCCGTACCGGGCGCGGATCGTCACGACGCGGCCGATCTCGCCCGCCCGCACGAGCTCCATCGCCCGGGCGAGCCCCGGGTGATAGCGGTGGTTGAACCCGATCTTCAGGATCCGACCACTCTCGTGCGCCGCTTCGGCGAGCGCCAGGGCCTCGGCGAGGTTGCGCCCCATCGGCTTCTCGAGGAGGACGTGCTTGCCGCTCCTCAGCGCCGCGCACCCGATCTCCCGGAGGTAACCGTTGGGCGTCGCCACGACGACGATCGCCACGTCCTCCCGTTCCACGGCGGCCCGCCAGTCGGACAACACGTCGCCGCCATTTGCACGGGCTACGTCCGCGGCCCGCGTCGCATCTACATCCACCACCGCGACCACGCGGGTGTCCGGGTGCGCCGCCGCCGTCGCGGCACGACGCCGCCCGATCAATCCGCACCCGATCACCGCGACGCCGAGCGGCTGCTCAGACACGCCGCCTCGCACTCCTGCTCCCCCGCTCGACACGATCCCGTGCCCCCGATTCCGCCGCCGCGTGCTCGGCCGTGCAAGCGCCGGCGGCGCACGGCCCGGCACGCATCCGACTCACCACCCAGCCATTCCCCGGTCGGCCGGGACGATCCGCCGCAGCGTGAAGAGGTCGGATCCCTGGATCGCCTCTCGACGCTCCGGCCACGACCACCACTCGTCCCATGGCGCGGCGACCAGACGGCCCGTCAGACCCGCCGCACGGTCCGAGAGCAGGAAGACCGCCGCCCGACCCGCCAGCTCGGCCGGCACGCCGCCCGCTTCCAGCTCCCGCCGGGTCCGCTCCAGGTACTCCACGCCCGCCCGCTCGCCCGCCGCCAACACCGCGTCGTGGATCCGCGTCGCGACGAAGCCCGGCGCCAGCGCGTTCACCGCGATGCCGTGCTCGGCCAGCTCGGCGGCAAGCGTCTCCGCCAGGCGCACCACACCGGCCTTGCTCGCCGCGTACGCACTGAAGTTCGGGAACGGCGACGTCGCTCCGCCGCCCGAGAGGAGCACCATCCGGCCGCCCCCCTGCGCCCGCATCGCCCGCCCGACCGCGCGCGCGACCAGGAACGTGCCCCACAGGTCGATGCGCACCGCGTCCAGCCACTCCGCCGGATCCAGATCCAGCGCGGGGCCGATCGGCCCGATCACCGCCGCAGCGTGCACCAGGCCGTCGATCCGCCCCGCCCACTCCACCACTCGGGCGACGAGCGCATCCACCGCCGTCGCGACCCCGACGTCCGCCACGAAAGCGCGAACCGCGTCCTCGCCTCCGATCTCGGCGAGCCGCGCTTCGGCCTCGCGCAAAGTGTCGGGACTCCGCGCCGCGATCGCAACCCGCGCCCCCGCCGCCACCGCCTCCGCCGCACACGCCAGCCCGATCCCCTGGCTCCCGCCCGTGACCAGGACCACCTTCCCCGCCAGGCTCTCCCGCTCACGCTCGAGCCCGGCCAGGCCGCGCATCCCCTTCGCCCCGGTCATGTCAGACGGTCGCGGGCACCGGCGCGCTCCTCATCGCCGGCGCCCTCGACAGGTTCGCGATCACCTTCGATCCCTCGAAGGCGATCCCGTAGTGCAGCCGCGGCATCCCCTGCGACGCCATGAACCGCTCCAGCTTCCTGTGCTCCTTCGGGCAGTACAGCATCAGGAAGCCGCCGCCCCCCGCGCCCGCGATCTTCCCCCCGAGAACCCCGAACTCCTCCCGCACGTAGTCGTACAGGCGGTCGACCTCCCCGAGCGAGACCCGGTCCGACAGGCGCCGCTTGTGCTCCCAATGCTCGTGCAGCAGCATCCCCCAACGGTCGAAGTCCTCCGACTCCACCGCCTCGAGGATCCTGTAGCCCAGGTCCTTGATCCGATGGAGCGAGTCCTCCACCTGGGTGTGCATCGGCGCCTTGGCGTCCCGCATGGCGCCATCCTGCGCTCGGAGCACGTCCTCGGCGCTCCGGCGCACGCCCGTGTAGTAGAGGTGCGTGTTCGCCACGAACGCGTCCACCGCACCACTCGGCAGCTCCACCGACCGGACGTGCACGGTCCCGTCACGATCGATCTCCAGGACCGTGAACCCGCCGTACACCGCCATGTACTGGTCCTGCTTGCCGATCCGCTTCCCCAGGACCTCCAGCTCGATGTGGCAGGCTTCCTCCGCCAGCGCCTGCAACGGCACGAAGTCGCGCCGGTAGTGGTGCAGCGCCGTGAGCAGCCCCACCAGGTACGCGCTCGACGACCCCAGCCCCGTTCCGTCCGGGAGGTCCGCGAGCGACGAGATCTCGATCTTCCTCTCGATCCCGTGATACCGCAACGCCTCCCGCGCCAGATCGTGCTGGATCTCCGACACGTGGTCGACGACCTCGGTGCGGCTGTAGTGCAGCCGGATCTTGTCGTCTACGATCGGCGGGTTCAGCATGATGTACATGTACTTTTCCCTCCCCCCCCCGAAGATGAACCCGCCGTGCTTCTCGTAGTACGAGGGCAAGTCGGTGCCCCCGCCCCCCAGCGTGATCCGGAACGGCGTCCGGGTGATGATCATCTGAGAACCACTTCCCCTTCCTCGACCAACGTCTTCGCCACAGCGTAGCTTTCCGGCGTGTCCAGCCCGAGGCAGAAGCCGGTCTCCTCCATCAGGTGGCCGTACAACCCACCCGTCCGCACCAGGCGCGGAAATACGTCGCGGCCGAAGTCCTGGAACCCGGCCCCGACGTACTGGGAGGCCCGCGCCTCGAGCAGATAAACGCCCGCGTTCACGTACTCGCGACGCCCCGGACGCGGCGGCTCGCCCTCGCGAAACTCCAACAACCGCCCGTCCTCGCCCAGGACGACGTGCCCGCCGGCGATCCCCGTGTTCCTGTGTCGCGACGAATCGAACACCGCGATCGACGCCACCGCGCCACGATCCCTGTGTCCCCCGAGGAACGACCACAGATCGAAGCGCGTGACGTTGTCGCCGTAGACGACGAGCCACGTCCCGTCCCACGCCCCCACGACGTTGCGCCACGCACCCGCCGTGCCCAGGATCGTCGGCTCATAGACGTACCGCACCCGGACGCCGCAGCGCGACCCGTCGCCCAACGCCTCCCGCACCTCCTCCGCCCTGTGGTGCAGGTTGACCCACGCTTCACGGACGCCGTGCGCGGCCAGCCACTCGAGGTTCCACTCGATCAGCCGCTTGCCGCCCAGCTCCAGGAGCGGCTTCGGACGGCCGCCCGCAACCGCCGCGATCCGCGTGCTCTTCCCCGCGGCCAGGACCAGCGCGGCGACGTTCACACCCCGACCGGCTCCGCCGCACCCGCGCCCAGCACCTTCTCGCGGATGTAGGCGATCGAGCGCCGGAGCCCCTCCTCCAACCCCACCTTCGGCTCCCAACCCAGCGACCGCGCCGCACTGATGTCCGCCAGCGTCTCCTGGGCCTCTCCGGGCAGGTCCGGCGCGTAGTGTGGCTCCAGATCGCTCCCCACCAGCTCGCGCACCAGGTCGAAGATCTCCCGCACCGAGTAGTTGCGGCCGCTGCCGATGTTGAACACCCGCCCGTCCGTTCGCGGGTCCCGGATGCACTGCACGTGGAAGTCGTTCACGTCGTCCACGTAGACGAAGTCGCGCCGCTTCTCCCCAGTCCCGTAGATCGTCGGACGCCGCCCCTGCAGCAGGTGCAGGATGAAGGCGCTCATGACCGGCGGGATCGTGCGACGGTAGTCCTGCCGGGGGCCGTAAACGCAGAAGTACCGGAGCGCCGTGGTGTTCATCCCGTGGAACCGACGGTACGCCTCCGCGAAGTGCCGCCCCGCGAGCTTGCTCACCGCGTAGAAACTCTCCGGCGCCTCTTCGCTCTCCGGCGTGGGGAGAACCGCCGAGCCCTCGTAGAGCGCCGACGACTCCGCGTAGATGACCTTGCGCACCCCACCCCGCCGCGCCGCCTCGAACACGTTCACCGTCCCGACCACGTTGACGCTGCTCGTCTCTACCGGGTCGAGCTGGCAGTCCGAAATGCAATTCTTCGCGGCAAGGTGGAAGAGGACGTCGGCCCCGTCGATGACGTCGTAGATCTCGGGGGAGCGGATGTCGAGCTGGTGGAACTCCACGCCCTCGGGGACTTGCTCGATCACGCCTTGCGAGAGATCGTCGATCCCGATCACGCGGTAGCCGTCCGCCAGCAATCGATCCGCCAGATTGCTGCCGATGAAGCCCGCCACCCCCGTGATGACGATCGTCTCGTCCGGACGTGCACCCATCTCAGAGCGTGTACCCCGCGCGGCACGCGTCGTCGTAGAACATCTGGACGGTCTCGCGCGAGAACTCCGTCAGATCCTTGCCGCGCAACGGGAGCTTCGCGATGAGATCCGAGGTCAGGGCGATGATGTGACACCCGCACGACGCGGCCTGGTACAGGTTCAGGACCTCCCGCGGACTCGCCCACAGGACCTGCAGTCGGGGACGGGACGCGCAGATCTGCACCGCCTCCCGCATGATCGGGATCGGGTCCCGGCCGGTGTCCGCGATCCGGCCGGCGAAGATCGACACGATCGACGGCGTGTCCTCCGCCACCGCTTCCGCCACCGCACGTACCTGGTCGAGGGTCAGCACCGCCGTGACGTTGACCTTCACCCCTTCGCGGGACAGCTCGCGAACCAGCGGGATCGACGACTCGCCCTTCGTGTTGCAGATCGGCACCTTCACGAAGACGTGCTCTCCCCAGCTCGCGATTTCACGAGCCTGGCGCCCCATCTCGTCGAACTCGTCCGCAATGACCTCGAACGAGATCGGCAGGTCGGGGATCGCAGCGAGCACCTCTTTCGCGAACGCGCGATAGTCGGGCACCCCCGCCTTCGCCATCAGCGTGGGGTTCGTCGTGAACCCGTCCGCCACGCCGCGCCGACGGGCCTCGATCATGTCCGCAACGCTCGCCCCATCGGCGTAGATCGCGATTCCGTATTCGTTCCTCGAACTCAATTTGCTATTCCGCCGCTGATCGGATCACTCTCACCATTCCTCGGCCGGAGGCTCTATCGGCTCCAGGCAACGAGCATCGACGTCCACCTCGAGGACCTGGCCGATCGCCCGGAGCCCCACCAGAATCCGCCTGCGCCCCCGCCGCTCCACCACGATACCGACGACGCCGCGGAACGGACCAGCCACCACCCGAACCCAATCGCCTTCGCGGACGAACGCCGCCGGCTCCGGCTCGAGCCCGCTCTCCGCGACCGCGGCCGCAAAACAACGGATGTTCTCGAGCTCGCGGTCCGGGATCGGCGTTGGGTAGCCGTTGATCCGGACGATCGTGCTGATCCCCGGCGTCGTCAACACCGAATGGACCTCATTGAGTGTGAAGCGCCCGAATACGTAACTCGGAAAGAGCGGAAAGTCGACCCGCCTCTTGCGGTCCTTCCACTGCCGGACCCGCGTGATCACAGGCAGGTAACTCTCGATCCCGCGCTCCCGAAGAACGTGCTCGACCCGCTTCTCATGACGAGCGCGCGTGTAGCACGCGTACCAGCGCAGTTCGGTGTACAGCTCGGCCGGCACGCGTACCCCGTTCGAATGGGTCACCGGAGTGAACACTTTCGCGCGCTCCTGATCCATGTTGCAGGGTACAGCTTGGCCCCGTCAGTTACAGGGCCTATCTGACCTAGCTCTCCGTCCTCCGTTCTCGCTCCCAGGCCTCAGTCGCGGCCGCCACGGATCTCGTCGATCAGCACCCACAACCCGATCGCCGAAGTCAGGAGCCCGGTCGCCCGATTCAGGAATCGGTCGAGGTCGAAGCCGCCCGGCATCGACGGCGGCCGAGCCGGAACATAGATCGTACTCCCGGGCCGGATCTCGGGCGTACGGCGGAACACCAGGATCCTGTCCGTCGTCGCCCGCTCCCCGTCCATGTACGTGACCGTCACTCGGTCCCGATCCGCCGTCTCGAGATAGCCGCCCGCGCGGTTCACGTAGTACGAAAGTGGCTTCCCGGGCTCGTAGAGTACAAGCGTCTCGAAAGCGACCGCACCGGTCACCAGCACCGTCGGGTTGTAAGCCGGCACGTGCAGGCTGTCACCCGGCTCGAGCGTTAGGTTATACCGGCTCCGTTCGTCCGACAACGCCGCCAGGACGTCCGTAGCCACCAGTTTGTCGTTTCCGGTAGAGCTGGACGCCCGGAAGATACGCCTCGGCCGTCGGGCCGCCCGCCCGCCGCAGGACGTCGACGATCCGTTCCCCACGCGTCTCCAGCACGTACGTGCCCGGGATGAAGACCTCGCCCGTGACCTTCACCGTCCGCGGCATGTCGTATCCGACCGCCTTGCGGATGAAGACCCGGTCGCCCGGCTGCAGCCGCTGCTCCGAGGGATCGGGAGTCCACGACTGAATGTCGCCCCCATCCCGGCCATCGGGCCAACCCGCCTTCTCCGAGATGGTGTCTCCCGCCCCGGTCCCGCCCAGCGGCACCTGGAGGATCACGGCCGTCGTGTCCGACCGAACGCTCGTATCAGGAAGCCGCGCGATCTCCGCGACCCGTGTGTCGGCCCCTTCCGTGAAACCGCCCGCCGCCAGGATCAGGTCCCGGACCGTCATCCCCTCGGCCAACGGGTAGTGGCCCGGGTACTTCACGAAGCCATCGATCGACACGAAACGCTCGTTGCGGAGCTGCGCCCGGCTGTAGATCACGATCGAGTCCCGGTCCGCGAGGAGGAAATCCCGCCCGGGCGCCCCCGCCGAGTCTCCGACGAGCGGAACCTGGATAACGCGGCGGCTCCCGTCTTCCGCGACCAGCCGGTAGACGTGTGCGCGAGCAGTATACGCTTCCTCGGTCAGCCCGAGGGCTTTGTCCATGAGCTGGTGGAGCGTCAGGCCCTGCGACCACTCGTACGTCCCGGGCCTGTGCACCGCCCCGGTCACGACCACCCGATGGCGCCGCTCGTCCGCGACCGTGAATACCTCGACGACGTCGCCGTCCCGTAGCTCCACCGGCGCGGCGCCCGGATCCATGACCTGCGACAGCGGCACGTCGATCAACACCCGTTCGATCCCCGGCCGCCTCATCTCCGGGGGGAGGATCCGGTCGATCTGGACCCTCTCGACGACCGCCGTCGCGTCGAGCCCGCCGGCAAATGCAATGGCCGTGCCGAGATCCTCACCCTCCAGGAGCTCGTAGATCGCCGGCCGACGGACCGCGCCCCGCACCGTCACCCGCCTGGTGTAGGGACGGACGAAGATCCGGTCCCCGTGCTCCAGACGGATCTCCCCGGTGCTCCGGCCCTGCAGAAGATACTCGTACAGGTCGACGGTCGCGACACGAGTGCCGCCGCGGTAGACGTCGATCGCTCGAAAGCTCCCGTTCAGGCTCGGGCCGCCCGCCTGATACAGCGCGTCCAGCACCGTCGACGCCGCGCTGACCTGGTACGCACTCGGCCGCTCGACTTCGCCGATCACGTACACCTGGTTGACGCGCAGCCGCCCGAGCGACACCTGGAACCGCGTCGTCGCTTCCGGTCCACGCTTCACGCCCGAGTAGACGCGGCCCAGGCGATCGTACAGGCGGTCTTCGAGCTGGCCCAACGTCAGCCCGTTGACCGCCACCTGGCCCACGTCCGGGATGAACACCATCCCTTCGCGGTTGACCGACAGCTTGTGAATCGCCTCGACGTCGCCGGTGAGGACGAGCCAGAGCTCGTCGCCGGGCCCGAGCCGGTAGTCGGGGTCGACGGGCCCCATGAGGTCCGGGGAGAACTCCCCGGTCTCCCTCTCGAAGAGCGCGCGCCCGAAGATCTCGAGTCTGACTCTCGGCGCGGCGGTCGGGGCGCCATCTGCCTGCGAGCTGCTATCCGAAGGCTCCTCCGTCGGCTCGTCACTGGCCAGCGTGAGGATTCCCGCGTCCGTGAGCGCGCCGAGAACCTCCGGACTCACCATTCCCCGAGGCACCTCTCCCCCGCCCTCGATAGCGTCGAAGTAAGGATCGACGATGGACGGGTCGTGTCCGCTCCGGGCGAGCTGGCTCCGCGCCTGTTCGCGCGTGAGCCCCGACTGGCGGATCCGATCGACCAGCTCCGCTTGACTCATCGGGGCCTGGGCGCTCGTGCCCTGGGCTCGCTGCGTGGCCGTCACTTCGCCTTCCGTGGGGCGAACCTGCGACGGAGGCCTCGTCTGCGCGCCCAGGGCCACAGCCGCCGGTCCCGCAGAGAGGAACTGGATTCCGACCAGTACAGCGAAGATACCTCGGAGCATCCCGTTGCGACTCCAAAATGAATCCGAGGCTCTGATCCGCGTCATCGGAGATGACGGGCTCGTGAGCCGCGGCTTATTGGCAGCGATGCAAGTTGAGATTGAGCCCGCGCATCCAGAGCCGATCCCTCACCTGTGGTCTCGCTCGTCGGTTGCGGTGCGGGGCTCGTCGCCCGCGGCGCAAGCGGGTCGGCCTGTAGGAGCTTGGGCGAATCCGTATGACAGACCCGGGGAGAAGCCCGACCGCCCTGGCCGGCGGTCGACAGGTGAGCCCGACGCCAAACGCGCGCTATGAATACACGTTCGCCCGAAATAGCGCAAGGTTAGACAATGTGCGGCGGTTGGGCCGGTGCTCACGCTCCGACGACGGCCATTCCCCTCGCCGCCTTCCTCCTTGGCCGGCCGCTGAGGCCGATGATGTGGGGTGCATCGAGGCCGGCCGTGGCGTTTCT
>VSDC01000031.1:0-11629 GCA_047459275.1 Gemmatimonadota bacterium | reverse complement strand
ATGGAGGAGTACAACCCGCAGACCCAGCCGAAGATCGTGTGGCCGCCCGCCTTCCCCGTCGTCCGGGCGTACCTGGACCAGATCGTGCGCAAGGGCGCCCTGCCCGAGGCGCGCACGACGGCGATCGCCCGGGCCATCGACGACGCGGAAGCGGTAACCGGCGCCGCCCGTCGCCAGCGGCTCGAGCGGCTCGCCTCCGAACTCGAACGCGATGCCCGTCGCTCCAGTGACCCGGAGCGCGTGCGCGCCATGGCCGCCGCCGCGCGGGAGCTGGCTGCGGCGTCGCATTGACCGGAACGCCGCCGCCCGGCGCGGCCGCGAGTGGCTGAAGCGGCCGGAAGGCGGACAAGACGGCGACGGGCCGCGACCACCCTGGTCGCGGCCCGTTCTACATCGAGACCTCGTCTCGAATTACGCACTCTTCACCTGGCCTCACCCACCATACGCGCCGTCGCCCAGCTCCCGGGGTCCTCCAACGTCGCCGTCGGCGGCCAGAACGCCCAGACCTCGCGGGTATCGGTCACGTTGAAGGCGATACCGATCTCTGCGGCGCCGGCGGGGTCGAGCCCGATCTTGTCGAACGAGATGCGAATCTCGACGACGCCGGGGGGCTCGAGGGGAAAGTTGTTGGCCTCCCAGCCCGGCTTCGTCGGCGAGCACTGGTAGTTATTGAAGACGCCCTGCCCCTCGCAGTCCTGATACGAGGCATGGAACCACCAGTCGCTGGCCGTCCACGCGCCGTCCCTCGTCCCGCGCACGGAGAGCAGCACCTCGGGGTACCGCTCGGCCTCCTCCGGCTTCACGTTGACGAAGGCCACGTAGAGGGCGTGGTCGTCGCGCTTGACCCGGACCGGGACGTTCCACCCCGGCTCCACGGCGATCTCGACGACGGCTGCGTCGTCCCATTCGCCGGGCGAGAGGACTCCATCCACCGCCGGTGAACGGCCGCGTGGGATGTCGATCGTCCTTGCGTCGAGCGCTCCGGCCCCCGGCATGTCCCCGCCGCCCGGCACCCGCGTCTCCTGCGACTCCGGCTCCCCGGCCCCGCACGCGGCGATGAGGGACGCCACGATCACCCAGCCTGGCCGCGTCAAGCCCGGTCGCCATCCCATCATCGGTACCTCCTCCTTGGTCATCGTCCCCCTGATTCGTGGCCCCGGACCGCCGCCGCCTGCCGAATCGCCACTCGACGACGGTCGTCGAACGCCGCGTGTCGATTTCCACCTGCGCCGTTCGACGAATGGGTGAGAGCCGCAGGACGGCCGGGCCCCAGGAAAACGCTTCTCCCGGCCGTCTTGCGGACACTACGTCTGCCGGCTCGAAAACAAGGAGGAAATTATGCGACGCACCACCCTGCTCAAGCCTGCCCTGCTCCCTGCCCTGGTCGCCGCGCTCTCGCTCCTGCCCGGCGCCGCGCTCGGCCAGTCCGACCCGGTCGGTGGCCGGGTCGAGGTGAACGGCATGCAGATGTACTACGAGGTCTCGGGCGCGGGCGACCCGCTGATCGTGCTGCACGGCGCCTACATGAACATCCCGGCCATGGGTCCGATCATCCCGATGCTCGCCCGGACCCATCGGGTCTACGCCCTCGAGCTGCAGGGCCACGGCCGCACGACCGACATCGACAGGCCGATCACCTACCCGAACCTCGCCGACGACGTGGCGGCGTTCATGGACGCCGTCGGGCTCCCGAAGGCCGACGTCTTCGGCTACTCCATGGGTGCAGCGGTAGGGCTGCAGCTCGCGATCCGCCACCCCGAGAAGGTGAACCGGCTCGTCGCCGCCTCCGTCGCCTACGACGTCGAGGGATGGCAGCCGGCGTTCCGGGAGTTCATCCCCCAACTCTCGCCCGAGATGTTCGTCGGCACACCGATGGAGGACGAGTACCGCAAGCTCGCCGCGAACCCGAACGGTTTCCGCGCCCTCGTCGAGAAGCTGATCGCTCTCGAGCACGAGCCGGTGGCGTGGGAGGACGACGTCCGGGCCCTGAAAGTCCCGGTCCTGATCATCGCCGGCGACGCCGACGTGGTCACCCTCGAGCACACCGTCGCGCTCTTCCGGCTCCTCGGCGGCGGAGTCATGGGCGACATGGGCGCACCCCTTCCCGCCTCGCGTCTCGCCGTGCTCCCGGCGACGTCGCACACGGCGGTGATAAATCAGCCCGAGCTGCTCTACGCCCTCATCGAGCCGTTCCTGAAGGGCGAGAAGCCGAGAGGGATGGCGTTCTGATTTGGTGCCTGGTGCAGCGCGAAACTGCACCAGGCCGCCACCGGGACGATCCGGCACGCCCCCGACGCTCTCCTTGACAGCTTAGGAGAGTCGGGATTACACTCTCTCCTAACTCAACTAGGAGAGAGTCATGGCCGATACCGCGGAACTCCTTCCCGGCACCCTCGACCTCCTGATCCTGAAGGCCCTCTCCCTCGGCAAGCTGCACGGGTATGGCGTGCTGCTCCGTATCGAGCAGATCACGGGTGGCGCTCTCCAGGTCCAGCAGGGCGCGCTCTACCCGGCGCTCTACCGCCTCGAGCACCGGGGATTCATCGAGAGCGAGTGGGGAGTGAGCGAGAACAACCGACGGGCGAAGTACTACCGACTGACCGCGGCGGGGCGGAAGCGTTTGGGCGATGAGGTGGCGAGCTGGAACCGCCTGGCCGAGGCCATCGCGATGGCGCTGCGCGCCACTCCACAGGAGATATGACATGCATGGTCTGCTCGCGCGGTTCCGTTCGCTCTGGCGCGGCCAGCGCCGTCGCGACGACGTCGAGGCCGAGATAGCGGAGGAATTCCGCCACCATCTGGAGCTGCGGACCGAGGACCTGATTCGGCGCGGCCTGCCGCCGGAGGAGGCAGCCCGGCAGGCGCGCCTCGAGTTCGGCCACATCGAAAGTCACAGAGCGGACACGCGAGCCGCGCGGGGTCTCCATGTCTTCGACGAGATCGCCTTCTCCTGGCTCGACGTGAAGCTCGGGGGTCCGGATGCTAGGGAAGTACCCCGGGTTGTCGCTGGTGTCGGTCATCGGCATTTCGGTGGCCATTGCCATCGGCGCGAGCGGGTTCGGCTTCATCCACGCGCTATTGGATGCGAGCCTGCCGTTGGACGCAGGCGAGTGCGTGGTCTCGCTCCAGTACGCGGACGCCAGGAATCCCGGCAGCCCGGCCCGGCTGTCGCTCCACGACTTCCTCGCCCGGCGCGAGGGGCTCGAATCGGTGCGGGATCTCTCCGCGTTCGTGGGAGAGGACCGCACGCTGTGCATCCCCGGCGGAGGCGTCGCATTGGTCCGGGTCGCCCGCATGACGGCGTCAGGGTTCCGGCTGGCCCGCGTCCCGCCGATCCTGGGCCGTCCCCTCCTGGACGAGGACGAGCGGCCCGGGGCCCCGCCTGTCGTTGTGATCGGGTACGGCGAGTGGCAACGGCGCTTCGGCGGGGATCCCGGGATCATCGGCCGTCCGGTGCGACTCGACGCGACCGTGCACACGGTGATCGGCGTGATGCCGGACGGGTACCACTTCCCCGTCAACCACAGCTACTGGGTCCCGCTCGGAATCAACGCGGCGGCCCATGCGTTCGTCGGCGACCCTGGAGGCGGAGGCGACCGCAGTGCCGACGGTCGCCTCGGCGTCGGCGTCGGTGGAGGCGGCCCCGAGGTCTTCGTGTTCGGCCGGCTCGCCGACGGCGTCACGCTCGAGCAGGCCCAAGCGGAGCTCGCCACGATCGGCCAGCGGATGGCCGCCTCGAATCCGGAGACCCACGAGCATCTCCGTCCTCGAATCCTGCCGTACACCCACCCATTCATCGGTATCGACACACCGGCGACGGCGTTGGCGATGCGGGCCTTCCAGTTCGCGCTCGGCCTTCTCCTGGTGCTGGTGTCCGTGAACGTCGCGGTTCTGGTCTATGCTCGGACGGCCGCCCGCGCGGGCGAGATCGCCGTGCGCAGCGCGCTGGGAGCCAGCCGACGTCGCGTGGTGACCCAACTCTTCGCGGAGGCCCTCGTCCTCTCTCTGGCAGCGGCACTCGTCGGAGTGGCGATGGCGAGCGTGGTGTTCACCCGCGCCGAGGACTTCCTCGCGCGAGCGATGGACCAGCCGCTTCCCTTCTGGGTGGATCTCCGTCTCTCACCGCCCCTCGTCACATACGTCGCCGGCCTGGCAATCCTCGCCGCGGTGATCGTGGGCGTCCTTCCCGCCCTCAAGGCGACCGGACGCGAGCTCCAGGGCGCGCTCCAGCAGCTCTCTTCACGAGCGTACCAGATGCAACTCGGGCGCACGTGGACCTCGCTGATCGTCGTGCAGGTGGCGGTGGCTGTCGCCGCGCTGCCCTCGGCCCTCTACGTCGCCGTGCAGGCGGTCAGACGCGGTGCCGCCGAGGCGGCCTACCCGGCCGACCAATTCCTCCGCGCCGTCGTATCCCTCGAGCGCGACGTCGAATCCGCACGGTTGCCTTCGGCTGGCAAGCCCGCGGCGTCGCCATCACGATTCGTCCGTAGCGCGTCCGAGCTGCGCCGCCGGCTGGTGGCGGACCCGGCGATCGCCGGCGTCGCATTCGCGAGCAGCTTCCCCGGCAACGAGCGGGTCACAAGGATCGAGGTGGACGGCATCGGAACCGGAAAATGGGTATGGGTCAACCAAATCGACACCAGTCTCTTCGCCGTGTTCGACGTTCCGGTTCTGGCTGGCCGCGGATTCGTCGAGTCGGACGCCGCGCCGGGCTCTAATACCGTCATCGTGGACAGGGCCTTCGTCGAGCGGGTTCTTGGCGGCGGTCCGGTCCTTGGTCGCCGCGTGCGAGTGGTCGGAAGCGGCGAGGCGACGCCGGGGGCCGACAGCGCCGGGCCCTGGCTCGAGATCGTCGGCGTCGTGCCCGAGTTCACGGTCCCGCCCGGCCTCGAGTCGTCGCCGGCCCCGAAGCTGTACCGGCCGCTCGCCCTCACCGAGATTCCCGTCGGTGTTACACTCGCGATCCGGATGAGGCCCGGCGCCTCGCCATCGGCGTTCCTTGGTCGGCTCCCCGAGATCGCGGCCTCGGTCGACCCGGCGCTCCGGTTCCAGGAACTCCAGACCGCAGCTGATGTGGAGCGAGAGCGCCGGCAGGGCCTCCTCTACCTGGCTCTCGCAGTCGTGGCGGTCACTGGAAGCGTGCTCTTGCTCTCCGCGGCAGGGATCTACGCCATGATGTCCTTCACCGTCGCCAGGCGACGGCGGGAGATCGGCATCCGCGCGGCCCTCGGCGCCGCCCCGCGCCGAATCCTCGGCGCCATCTTCGCCCGGGCGGTTGCTCAACTCGGGTCGGGCATGGTGGCCGGGCTGGGGGTCGGGGTCGTGGTGGTCAAGGCCATGGGAGGGGAGCTGCTGTCAGGCGAGAGCGCGCTGTATATGGCCCTGGTCGTCGCGCTCATGGCGGCGGTCGGTCTGCTCGCTGCCTTCGTCCCCGCACGGCGGGCGCTCGCGATCCAGCCGACGGAGGCGCTGAGGGAGGAGTAGAACCTGGGCGCCGGTCCCACGCCGGTGTAGCCGTCGCCGGAACGGCCCCGCGTAGCGCTCGCAATGGGCAGGACGCCGAGAGCAGTAGTATCTTGATCCGATCGCCCAGAGCAATCGACTGGCAGCGGATAACGCACGACGAGGGAGAGGCCATCGCTGTTGCGATAAGAGCCGAACGCGTGACGGGTGTCGAAGCTCCGGACGGCGATTCCTCGTTCTGCCGTGGCCTCGAATTCGCTCGAAACGGCGTCCTCGGGCGGCACGAGGCGAATCACATGGGTGAATGCGCCATCCGCGACATCGATCACGACCCACGTCAGCGAGGTGCCGTCCTGCCAATCGCGCGGATTGATTCCGCTTAGGAACAGGCACCGGCCGATGCCGTAGGCCGCCGCGATCGTCGCCATCGTGTCCGCGAACTGCATAGTGTTGTTGGCCCGGTTGTCGATTTCCAACTCGACGAGATGGGGCTCCGCGTTCGCCAGTTCTCGCGATGCGATCCCCATGAGGAAGTCCGCGGACAGCGACCACTTCGCCGCATGGACTCTTTCCTCCGCGAGCACGGCCCTCCGAGAGTCCGGCCAACGTACGATTAGGAGAGTGTCCCCCGCCGAGCTTCGCACCACCACGTGCGACGAATCGCCGTGGCCGAGTGCGTACCAGTCCTGCCCGGTCGCCAGCACGGGCCCGCCCGACCACAGCGGCTGGCTGTAGATGATAGTTCTGCCCGCCCAGACTTCCTCCACCAGCGTGGGAGGCCCCGGCAGCACGGCAAGCGTGTCCCGCATGCGGGCGTCGAGCCCATAGCGGATCACGTACGTGGGGATTGCATCGTATTCGGTCGGAGAAGACCAATCCGGTGGCGCGAACTCGTTCTCTTGCAGCACGTGCAAGAAGGCGCTGTCGCCGAACGGCAGAAGCCTCCGGCTCACGTCCTCGGGGCCCATCTGAAAGCCAAGGAGCCCCAGGAGCGGATGCCTGTACATCGGCCGGTGCCAATCCCCTTTCGGCTCCGCCGGCCCGGTCGCCACGACGGCGCCGTCCGCGCGGAAGACGGTGAACGCCCGGGTCGGCTCGTTCTGCCGCACGACGATGTGCTCGCCGACGCGGGTCAGGGCCCACGGCTGCCGAAACTCACCGGGCCCATCCCGGGCCGGCCGAGCGTGGCCACACGCCGTCCCTGGGAATCGAACACCCGAACCACCCTCTCCCGCTCGTCCCGCACGGCGAAGCCCCCACCCCCGAGGCCTTCCACGTCCGCCACGGTGCCGAACCACTCTTCCTCTCCGTGCCCGACGACGAGGTCGTGCTCTATCCTGATTGCGTTGGACGCACCCGCAGCTACGGCGTTCAGCGTATGGGAAAGTTCCAAGATCCGGACCCCTGCGGAGTCACGGGTTGCCGCGGCCAGCTCCACAGGCGGGTCTCCGGACCACGCTCCGCACCCCAGGAGCCCGAGGGTCAAATGAAGGATGGTTACCTGCACCCCGCTGCGAGTCACGAGATCCCTCCATCCGAGTGTCGTATTGGCTTCGGGTTATGCCATCGTGGGTGAAGTAGGATCTGAAGGCGTGGGCCACCGTACCCACTCGCCCTTCGTGCGGGCACCTACGGGACGCGCGGCCATCACCAGGTATCGAGATGCAGCTCGAAATCGCAATTGACAGGCGACGCGGCAGAAACCATCTGTCGAGTCCCAGCCACCGGTGCCCACTCGGATCGACTGGAAACGACGAGCCTGGCCCCAGGAGTGTGGAACCGCCACCGGCGCCCACAGAGACGAACCCCATGTCCACGACCGGCCCCTCCGACCCGAGCCCCACTCGCCCTCGCCCGGCCGCCGATGCCGAATCTCCAAGCCCCGGAAGACCGTTGGCCGGCCCCGGACAATCCCTGGAGGGCAGCGGCGTCGACCTGCCCACCGCGATCGGAGCGTATGTCTTCTTCGTCGCCGGCGGGCTGCTGATCGTGGGCGGGATCGTCCTGACCGTCCAGGACCCCGTGGGGCTACTGCTGGTAGCCTTAGGCCTCGTCTTCCTGGCCGCAGGTCGATTCGCTCGCCGGATCTCCCGCGCGACGGTGGGCAAGCGCGCGGTGGTTCTCTCCGAATACGAAGTCGGCATCCGTACCGTCCAGGGGCTGCGCGGAACTCGCCGGGCGACCCAGACCGTGTACCTGGACGAGGAGACGGCCGCGGCGGTGACCGCGAATCCGCGCGACGCATGGATGCACCTGGTCCGCGACACGCGGCCCGATTGGGTCGCCGGCCGCATCCTCGCCGAGGATGATCGCCACGCCCGCGGGCTCGACGCGGCCGCCGTTGCGTGGTCCGTATTCGCGCTGGCCGCCTTGGGCGCGGCACATCTGTGGGACGGGGTCGCCGCGCTCGTCGCCGTGGGCGCGGTGCCGATCGCAGGCATCCTGGTCGGGAACGCGGTCCTGAGGCGGTGGCACGATCGGAAGTTCGGTGCAAGCGTCCTGGTGCTCGATCGCGTCCCCGTCGTCCTCGGCGAGGTCCTGACCGGGCGGGTCGAGAGCTGCATCCCCGCGAGCACGGCGCCCCCCGACGGCTTCAGCATCGCCCTGCGCTGCGTCCACCGGTGGCGGGAGTATGTCCGGCGGCCCGGGGACCGGCAGGACCGTATGTACTACCATCGGGACGTGCTGTGGGAAGCGAAGCACGTGGTCCCCGGGGAGATCGACGTCGGCCGCGGCGCCGTCTCCGTGCCGGTTCAGTTCACGCTCCCTGCCGACCAGCCGGCGAGCACCCTCGTTCGCTCCACGGAAGGGATCTCCTGGGAGCTCGCCGTGACCGCCGCGCTCGAGGGGCTGGACTACGGGGTCCGCTTCGAGATCCCGGTCGTGGCGGGCGAAGGTGGACCGTAACGACGCGACGGTCCACCGTGCGCCCGGGCGCTTCGGAGAAGGCGCCCATTACGAGGCGCGAGCCGCGACTCCTCCGTCGGATCCTCGCCAGAATACCAAATGGGGTGCCGGTACACCCGGCACCCCGTCTTGCGTCGCACTCCCCTGTCCGGTCCGGTCAGTGCCCCCGGCAGGACTCGAACCTGCGCAAGACGCGGTTTAGGAAACCGCCGCTCTATCCGCCTGAGCTACGGGGGCGTGGAACACGTAATCTAACGAAATTTCTCCGTTTCCTCAACCGCCGCGGATGAGCCAACTCCATGGGGCGGCTGGCCCCGGGAGCGGCACGGTGCCCCTCGAGCGAATCGGCGCCGTGCGAGCGGCTCGGGAACCGCGCCGCACGGTCGCGGCTCTTGCGGCGCCACCGTGCGGCGCCCCTTCCCCGCCGCCGTCACTGCGTCATCGCCATCTGGCTCAGGATGTACCCGACGATCCCCACGTTGGCCGGCGGATGCCCCGCCCTCCGGATCGCGGCTACGATCTGCCCGCGCGTGTGCGTCCCGTGATCGGCGAGGTGCAGCAGGAACTGCCACCGGGGCGTCACACCGCTCGGCCCGCCGGGCACCGCCCACGACACCTCCTCCCGGAGCGCGTCTTCGGTCAGGCTGTCGATGTAGGCATCCGTCTGCCGGGCGATGTCCGCCCATTTCTCGCGCGCGGCCGCGACCGTCGGCACGTCGGCCGCCACGACCAGCGGCCGAATCGCCTCGGCGATCGACAGGGATCCGTCGAACCAGCCGATCCAGCCCAGTTGCACCGAAAGGAGGTGCGCAAGGGTATCCTGCACCGTCCCGTGGCCGCTGCATCCCGGCGCCACGTACGCCTCGGGGCCGGCCGACTCCAGGCTGTCCAGCACCCGTTCCGTGGCCCAGGCGTTGTACCGGTAGAGGAAGTGGAGTGATTGGAGGTTCATGAGGGGTCTCCCGTCGTGAGGTCGTCGGTATGAGACGTCGCGCGCACTCGGCCGTGCCGAGGGAACCCGAAAATATACCGAAACCACCAGCGTCGCAAGAGAGGCGTTGCTGCATGCGGCACGGCGACTCCGGCGCGAGCGACCCGCTGGGGCGACCGGCCTGCAGCGGCTGGCGGGAGCCGCCGGCTAGACTAGCCGACCGGAACGGCCGGCTAGAGCCGCAGGCTGGACCGGCCGGCGGGAGCGCCCGTCACTCCCCCGACCGCCGAGCCACGCGCGGACCCCACGGCAGGTCGAACCGGACAACGCGCTCGACCTCGGTCTCGGGGTCCCGGATCACACCGACGACGAAGCGCTCGGTGATGTGACGCGGAGGATTGCCGAGGAGAGGCGCGCGGAGCACGACGAAGCGAAGGAGCGCGCCGTTCTGGTCGAGCACCATGTACTGCCGGAAGTCGGGTCGGTCCTCCGGAGGCCACTGCTCGAGCCAGATGGTGCCGTCGTCGACCACGTGGAGCGCGATCACCCGGGGCAGGAATTCGGGCAGACGCCTCTCCGCCACTCCTTCGCCTAGCCCTTCGACGTCGTTCAGGCGCCCGGGGACGCTTGCGATCCGCTCCTCCAGCGCACGCAGGCTGTCCTCCCGTTCCCGGGGCGGTACGCGCCGCAGCGGTAGGTCGGGAAGGTGGATCGTGCGGAGAGTGTCGCCCCTGGCATCGGTTTCGATCAACACCGGCGACACGCCGTCCGTGCTCAGGATGGTGCCCTGCGGCGCGGCGTCCCACACGGGAACGGCGGCGAACGGCACGCGGTTTAGCCCCCTGAGGATCAGCCGGTCCGGGCCCAGGGGGAGCAGGGCGAGGCGCAAAGCGGTCAGCCCGGGATACGCGGGCAGCTCCAGCGTGTCCCCCGTCGGCTCGCCATCCACGAACGGTATGTAGAAGAAGCGAGGATGGACGCCCGGGCGCCTCACATAACGCTGCTTGAGGTAGCGTCCGTCCCTGGTCACCCGATCGCGATCCTCGGAACTCATATTTCCGAGGTCGATCGTTCTCCATGTCGCCACCACGGAATCCGGGAGCGACGCGCCGGCACGGAGGGAGAACACCGTCACTCCCACAGCATCCCGGATGTATAGGCGACCCTCCCCATCGAAGGTCATGAACGCCGGCTGGTAGGAGATCTCGCCCGGCCCCTCCCCTTCCGCCGCGAGTCGTCGCAGGAAGGTCCCGTCCGAGCCGTAGACGCGGACCGTGGCCCCGAAGCGTTCCCCGACGTAGACCCGGCCCTCGGCGTCGACCGCGACCGAAGTAATGCTTCCGAAGAGGTAGTTCGGGTCTCCTTCCTCGACCCCGATCGTGATGGCCGGGTCCAGGAACACGGTGTCGGCCGCGACCTCCTCCGTTGCCGGGCCGTCCGAGGTCATGCCGCAGCCGGTCGCGGCCATCAGCGCGAGGAGCAGGCGGCCCGGTACCGATCCTGCCCGACTCGCGAGTGTGACGGTTGCCCTCGTCATGACCTTCCTCTCCCATCAGCGCGTTGTTTCGAGAACCCGGCGCGTCTCGACCCGTACCTGGGTGGGAGCGTGAGCTGACCGTAATCGCGCTCCGCCCCCGAGTACGACTCTTGCCGGGGCGATAAGAGCTTCCGAACTCGAGTAAGGGAGAGCCGGCCAGTGAAAGCCCTCGCCCTCACGCCCGGCACATCCGACGTCCGTCTAGTCGAGCGGCCCGAGCCCTCCATCTCTGCGCCCGACGAAATCAAACTACGCGTCCTCCAGGTCGGAATCTGTGGCACCGACCGCGATGAGGTGAACGGAGGCCGGGCCCGGGCGCCCGAGGGCGCGGAGGAGCTCGTCCTCGGCCACGAAGTCCTCGGGGAGGTCATTCGCGCCGGTGACGAGGTCGAGCGGGTACGCCCGGGGGACCCGGCCGTTTTCACGGTGCGGCGTGGGTGCGGCCGCTGCATGCCTTGCGGGATGGGCCGCCCGGACATGTGCCTGACCGGCAAGTTCCGCGAGCGCGGCATCCTGGGGCTGGACGGGTTCCAGGCCGAGTACGTGGTCGACCGCGAGGCGTTCGTCGTACGGGTGCCGCGGGAGATCGCCGCCATCGGCGTGCTGACCGAGCCGCTCTCGGTGGTCGAGAAGGCCATCGAGGAGGCGGTCCGCATCCAGTTCGCGCGCCTCCCCTCCGCGCTCGCCACCCCCGACTGGCTGCACGGCCGGCGCTGCCTCGTCGCCGGGCTCGGGCCCATCGGCCTCCTCGCCGCCATGGTCCTCACGCTCCGGGGCGCCGAGGTGTACGG
>VSDC01000440.1:0-2385 GCA_047459275.1 Gemmatimonadota bacterium | reverse complement strand
CTTCGCCCGGCTCAGCCGTTCTGCTCGTACGCCGCCCGGAGCAGCGCAACGACCTCGGGCGTCACATCGTCGACGGATTGCAGCGAGATCCTGTGCGTACCCTGCCCCGGCGCGTTGCCGACCTGGAGCAGCGGCGAGGCCGGCGGCTGCGTGTAGCGCACCCCGATGTCGACCCGCGTCCGGGTCGCCGGCGCCACCGCCGCGAACTGGCGACGCCGCACGAAGGGCGTGTACGTGGCGCGCCCCTCCATGGTCACGTCGTCGCCGAACGCCATGACGATCTCCCGCACCCGCTCGAAGATCGGCCGCAGGTGCGCCTTCGGGCCCGAGTACTGCTGGTCGATGTACTCCTCGGTGCTCGGCGGCTGCCACCCCGCCGCGCGTGCGACCGCGTCCGCGATCGCCCACTGCGACGTCTGGCGGATCCCGTGCTTCTCCTTCAGCCACTTCCGCACCGCGTTCTGGTCCAGGGGGTCGAGCCCGCTCTCCTGGACCACCGCCACCCACTCCTCTAGCGTGCGCCCCGTGCGCTCCTTCATGGACGCCGCGACGGCCGCCATCATTTCTTGCGGACTCATCGGCATCGATGTATCACCGCCTTTCTGTCGAATCGGCGCGGGCCGGCGCAGACCGTCACCGAAGGGTCGTGCGCCCGCAGCGCGCCCTCGTGGCCACGAGGCGGCATGATGTCCTGGCCCGGCGATGATCGCAATAGGTAGGGATCGGAGGAAGTCGACGGAAACTAGAGAGGGCCTTGTCCACCGGCGCGCGGTCAGTCCGACGGCGCGCGGCGTCGATCCGACGCCGCGCCGCGCTACCGGCGGTCGGCCGCAACCGTGGGCGTCAGTCCGGACACCACTGCAGCCGGAAGAGGTCCCCTCCGGTCGTGACGACGTCCGAGGCGGAATAGAGCAGCTCCTCCGTGTCCGGGTCCAAGACGAGGACCAGATAGAACTCCCCCGCGGGCGACGCACCCCGCCCGTCCGCGACCTCGAGTCGGGTGAGCTCCAGCTTCACGTCTCCCGCAGCGTGCGATTCCCCGATCCGCGCCTCGACCACGGCAAGGGCCGATTCCAGGTCGCCTCCGACCTTTTCGATGAAAACGACCTTCCCGCACGCACCCGTAACGACCTGGTAGGTCAGGGGGTCCTCGGGGCCGACGTTGTCGTCACCGCACGAGGCCAGTAACGCCAACGCCGCGCCGAGCGCTACGGGCCAGCAGAGCCCGGCGGCACGGCGAATCACAGCAACACGGAGAAGAAAGCGTCGGATCGCACGTGAGCGATTCATGGCGATCGACATTCTCGGGTCCGCACGCTCGATGCGAGCGACGTCGCGCTACGGAGCGCCCTACGGAGCTCGCACCCAAACCGTATCCGGAGCGCTCTCCACGAGGAGGTTCGGCTCCCCGGCGACCCCGCCTACGACCATGTACGCCCCGGGATCGAGTACCTGGAGAGGGCCCGGTACACCGTAATCGTGAATCGCCGCCCACTGATGGACCACCGTGAGGCTGTCGCCCGGCTCCAGCACGGGCCCGATCTGCGTCGGCTGCCCCGGAACGTAAGGTATGGTCAAGAAGCATACCTGATCCCCGGGAGGCGCGATCCGGTCTCCCGTCGGCGTGTAGACCCGATACATCAGCGGCATGCAGCTGTATTCGGGCCACTGGACCGGATTGCCCGCGGGGTTGTACGCCGTGACGCGGATCGAGAGCGTGTCTCCCGGCATGACCTCCTTGCGGCTGACGGTCACGTTGAGTCGAAGCTCCGAGAGAGGCGCGAATTCCTGGGTTTCCGTCAAGCGGGCTTCGCACCCTGCTTGCGTCGTGAGCAGCGCCGCAATGAGCCACAGTCCACGTCGCATGATGCCATCCACCTCTGCCGACTGAATCCCACTCGCATCAACGACCGAAGCTCCCGCGTCGTGACACGCCGGCACTCACGCGACCCGGCTTCCTCGACGCCGGCCCGAGGGCACGCCGCCGCTTCCTGTGGAAAATGACGCTCATCGATGCCGACACGAAGACGCTCGTGAAGGGTTCGTGCTCCCCCTTAACGCTCGAAGTTGCCGCCGGCGACACCCAACGAGATGGACTGGATCATCGAAGCCCACCCACCTTCGGCGAAATAGCCGAATCCCTGGCTCAAAGCCCAGAAATTTCCGGTGACCTGACCGTTGGGGGACGCGCCGGTGACGTAGAGGAGGGTCGGGTTGAAGAGAAGCCGTCTCCCGCTCTCGAGTTTGTGGTCGTAGCGCCCGTACAGGTGGTGCTGGGACCAGCCATCCACGGGAAAGCCTACGCGAGCGCCTACGCCGTAGGGCTGAAGCGCCCCGATTTTCTCGGAGACCTGCTTACTTGAGTGGCACCGGTTCCGGCTCAGT
>VSDC01000439.1:0-2394 GCA_047459275.1 Gemmatimonadota bacterium | reverse complement strand
GGCGGGTAGGCGTGGCGGGCGGGGACATGGGCTCGCGTGGCTGACGGGGCGACGGCAGGCGTGGCGGGCGGAGCAACGATCGAGGGGGATGCGGCAACCCGGCCGCGGTGCCTCCAACCGGGCGCGGGACTTCCGTGCGGCGCCGGGATAGGGCCGCGTGTACCCAACCGAACAACCGACGCCTCGTTTGCAACCATGGTTCGATTGGGATCCGCATAGTGCCCCAATCGAACAACGAAACACGAGCGCGAAAACGATGGTGCGCTTGGGGGTGGTTATTGCGCCCCAAGTGCACCATCGTGTGCGAAAAGCCGCCGGTTGTGCGATTGGAGCACCTCGAGCCGGCGCCGGACGGACGGGCCGGCCGGGCGCAAACCCGTCTCGCACGAGCAGAAGCCCGGCGCCGTCCGGCCGCTCGCATCTCCACCCGACCATTGACGCATCGTTGACCCGACCGCGCGCATCTCCACGTAACCGTTGACGCATCGTTCGTACGGCGGCGCGCGCCTACCGCGCCCGGCCGCGCGCATGCCGCGCCGGGCCGCGCGCATGCCGCACCCGGCGGCACGCGCATACCGCGCCCGGCCGCGCGCAGATCCCGCCGGGCCGCGAACGCGCGTCCCCCTACCGCGAACGCACGTGCCGGCCGCCAGACGAAGGCGCCGGTGGCCTTCGCCGCCCGGCTGAAGCCTCCCCCGGCCACGAATGCACGTCTCGTCCCCCGGCCGCACAAACACACCTCCACCCCGCCCGGCGTGCTCCGGGCGCAACGATCCGCTACCGCCCTTTCTTCCGCCGCTCCAGCTCCTTCTGCCGGTCGAGGTGCCGGACGCCGTCGGTGATCCAGGGCTTCGGATCCTTGCCCTGGAGGTAGTGCCCGAACCAGTCGAGGATGCGGCGGTGGTAGTCGATCTGGTTCGGCTTCTTGGCGAGCGAGTGGTTCTCTCCCTCGTAGACGAGAAGGACCATCTGCTTCCCTGCCCTGCGGGCCGCGTTGTAGAGCTCGATCCCCTGGTGCCAGTCGACGGCCCCGTCCTTGTCGCCGAAGGCGACGAGAAGCGGAGTGTTGAGCGACTGGATGTTGAAGACCGCCGAGTTCCGGATGTAGGCGTCGAGATCCTCCCAGAACGGCACCTCCATGCGGCCCTGGCTGATCTCGAAGATGCGGGCGTCGGTGCCGCCGGTGTTCCAGTAGATCGAGAGGTACATGCTGACCAGGTCGGTCAGCGGCGCGCCCGCCACCGCGGCGGCGAACAGGTCCGTCTGCGTGACGACGAACGCGGTCTGGTAGCCGCCCCACGAGTGCCCGACGAGGCCGATACGGTCGCGGTCGATCATCCCCGTCTCGAGGACCTTCTCGACCGCGGGGACGATCGCCTCGACGGCGGAGACGCCCGGGTCGCGGTCGCGGTAGACGATGTCGGGCTGGAAGACGAAGTACCCTTCCTGGGTGAAAACCGTCGGGTTGTACGGGCTCCGCTCGGATGGGACCGAGTAGTTGTGCAGGGTGTTCGAGCGGATCTCGTAGATATAGACGATCATCGGGTACTTCTTCCCGGGCTCGTAGTTGGCCGGGTAGTAGAGCGCGCCCTGCAGCCGCTGGCCGCGCGCGTTGTGGAATTCGATGAGCTCGGCGCGTCCCCAGGCAAAGTCCTTCTGGAAGGGGTTGGTCTCCGTGACCTGACGCGCGTCGGCGAGGGACGGGCCGGCGACGAAGTAGTCGGGCGAGTCGTCGAATGCCTGGACGACGTAGGCGTAGACGTCGGCCTTCTCGGCCTTGGCCAGCCGGCTCACGTTCTTGTCCAGCCAGACCAGACGCTCGGGCGCCCGGCCGATGCGCAGGCGGGCGTACCCGAATTTCTTTGTCCACTCGCCGTACATCGAGAGGTACATCGGCTTCCCCGGGTCGATGAACTCTTCCTCGGGGCCGAGGCGGACGTAGCGATAGCGGACACTGTCCTCCGCCCCGTTGGTGAGGCGCCGGGCCCGCGAGCCGTCGGGCGCGACCTCCCACAGGTCGTACTTGTCGTAGAGCACGACGGCCCGGTCGTCCTCGAGCCAGCCTGCAACGCCGTAGGGCGGCTTCTGCTCGACGGTGTGGTCGTCCTCGAGATTCACGAAGGAAGTCGGCACGTTGGCCGTGATGTTCGTGCGCTTTCCGGTCCTCAGGTCGATCGTCCAGTAGTGGTCGTCCTCGAGGAAGAGGAAGTAGCGCCCGCCGGGGCTGGTGCCGAAGTCGTAGTCGAGTCTCTCTGCGATCCGCACGCGCTCGCCGGTGGCGACGTCGATGCGGTAGAAGTCGTGGTAGACCGGCCCGAACATGCGTTCTCGCTCGTAGGGCGTCTGGTCCTGGCCGATCGCGAGCTTCTGCCCCTTCACGAGGGAGACGTCCTC